>NZ_MWIG01000185.1:4280-6213 GCF_002156145.1 Streptomyces sp. NRRL B-24572
GGCACGCGCGCGCGTGGCCTTCGGCAGGATCGCGTCGAGGTCGAGCCCCATCGAGTACAGCATCAGACCGGCGTTGCCGACGGAGCCGGCGCTGGCGGCGATGAGCAGCGGTACGAGGTACCAGACGGGCGACGCCTCGACGAGCGGGCCCGCGTAGTCCAGGCCGCCGCGCGCCGCCAGGGCGGTGAAGGTGCCGAAGAGCTGCGGGACGAGCAGGCCCACGGTCAGGCCCAGGCAGGTGGCCCGCCACACGGTCTTCGCGCTGTACCGCTCGGGGGAGACGTACCGGGTGTAGTCGCCGAGCAGGGTGATGAAGGCCACGGGGCCGCTGAGGCCCGCCGCGACGGCGGAGAGCAGCCAGGTCGGCCAGAAGGAGCCGAGCAGGTACGGGGTGTCCGGCACCGCCGCCGTCGTGAAGTCTCCGGCGTAGGCGAACAGGCCGATGGCGAGGAGCACCGTCATGCCGATCGCGAGCGCCTTGCTCAGCTTGAGCAGCAGCCGGTAGCCGTACACCGCGCCCACCACGGTGCAGGCGGCCAGGACCGCGTAGACGGTGGCGTGGGCCGCGCCGCCGGCCGGCAGGCCGATCAGGCGGGCGAGTGTGCCCACCATCACGTCGCCGCCGATCCAGAGGGTCAGCGCGGTGTAGCCGAGCGAGAGCAGCAGCCCGACCACGGAGCCGACGAGCCGGCCCCGGACGCCGAAGAAGGCGCCGGAGGAGGTGGAGAGGTTGGTCGCGGTACGGAGCGACACGAGTGCGAGCGGGGCGGTGACCGCGACGCCGACGAGGGTGCCGGTGATCACGGAGGTCACCGAGGCCCAGAAGCCGAGTCCGAAGGAGACCGGCAGCCAGCCGAAGACGATCACCCCCAGACAGAGGTTGGATCCGAGCAGGATCGAGACGAGGTCGCGGGGGCCGCTGGTGCGTTCGGCCTCGGGGATGGTGTCGACTCCGCGCTGTTCTATCGGCATGAGGACTCCCTCGGGGGCGGGTGGGGGAATTTTAGAGCGGCGCTCAATGTGACCTACGCCTGTCGGTGACGTCAATGCTTGGAAGCGGGCGTCTCAACATTTAGAGTGTCGCTCAAACGTGTCGCAATTGCAGGAGGTGTTTGGGGCGTGAGACTGACCCCCACGGAACGCGACCGGCTGCTTCTCTTCGGTGCCGCCGAGCTCGCCCGAGCCCGCCGGGCCCGGGGCCTGCGGCTCAATGTGCCCGAGGCGACCGCGCTCATCGCGGACACCGTCTGCGAGGCGGCCCGCGACGGCAAGCGACTCGCCGAGGCGATCGAGGCGGCCCGCTCCGTCCTCGGCCCCGACGACGTCCTGCCCGGCGTCGCCGACGTGGTCACCGAGGTCCACGTCGAAGCCGTCTTCGACGACGGCTCGCGGCTCGCGGTCGTCTCCGCCCCGATCGGCGGGGGCGGCCTGGGCGCCGGGGCGCCGGGCGCGCTGCTCCCCGGCCCCGCGTACGAGGAGAGCGAGCCGACGCTCGTCGTACGCGTCCACAACACGGCGACGGTCCCCGTGAGCGTCACCTCCCACTTCCACTTCTTCGAGGCCAACCCGCGCCTCGACTTCGACCGGGCCGCCGCCTACGGCATGCGGCTCGCCATCCCGGCCGGAGCCTCCTTCCGCTTCGACCCGGGCGGCGAGGCCGAGGTCGGGCTCGTACCGATCGGCGGCGCCCGCGTCGCCATCGGCTTCGCGGGCCTGGTCGACGGCCCGCTGGACGCGCCCGGCGCGAAGGAAGAGGCCCTGCGGCGCGCTGCGGCCTGCGGCTACCTGGGAGTTCCGTCCGACAAGTCCGACGAGGAGGACGACTGATGGACCCGTACGAGTACGCATCCGTGCACGGCCCGCGGGCCGGTGACCGGGTCGTCCTGGGCGACTCCGGACTCGTCGTCCGGGTGGAGTCGGACTCCCAGAAGCC
>NZ_MWIG01000186.1:0-8823 GCF_002156145.1 Streptomyces sp. NRRL B-24572
CTTCTGAAACAGGCCCTAGGTCTTTTCGCTTAGTGCATCAAGTACTGACGTGGCCCCGACAGAATTCAGCCATCGGAGGGTTTCTTTGAGTCACCGCGCGTGCAATGAATGGCGTGAGGGGAATCCGGCCATCCGCCGACGAGCGCCACTTTAGGCGAGGCGGAGGGGGTGGACCGAGAGTCGACTCGGAAACGGCCGGAAGTGAACCGATGCCCGTCCAGCGCGAGGATGCCGCGTCCTACCTGGAATTATCTGCTTCCACGTGCGGATCTAGTGTGAGGTTCGAGACCTCGCCACTCCCTTTCGATCTTCAGTACAGGGAGAGAGTGTCCGAAAATTCACGCTCCTACTTAGAAGCCATGAGGGGCGATATGGGTGAAGTGAGGGGGAGTGTCAAGCGAGTGTGCGTGTCAACGATTCGAGCCGCTCAACTTCTACGTTTTGGCCAATGTACCGAAATTAGCTATGCAGAGGCGGGGTGGCGCCTCTTGAGTTGGGCGACCCGAATCAATCGCGCACATGAAGGAGGACCTGACGCCATGCGTCTCACACGACGTGCCCTGGTACGTATCTTCACTCCGCTGGCGACTGTGGCGCTTCTCTCGCTCCCGGTGTCGCCCACGGCGTCGGCGGCCGAAACCCGGACCGCGAGCGTGACCACCACGTGTTCCCACACCTGCGTCCTGGGAACCCGCGCTGCAACCCACACTGGATACGACCGGCTCGTGTTCGACCTGACATCGAGCACTCAGGTCACAACGTCGACGAACACAACGGGGGCGTACACCCCGTGGAGCGGCAAGACGGAGTTCTTGGAGGTCCGCGGTACCTCGTACCTCTTCATCACGATGGAGGACACCGACGTCTATGACGATGCGGGGAACCTGACCTTCGCGAGCCCGGCCCTGCAGAGCTTCAACCTTCCTGCCCTCAAGGGTGTCCAGCTCCTGCAGGCGTTCGACAACCGATTCGACAAGCGCGTCGAGTTCGGTATCACGCTGGGGCCGTCGACGGGCTATCAGATCTTCCAGCTGACCCAGCCGAACCGCCTGGTCGTCGACATCTATCAGTAGGCCGCGCACTTCACGCCGGCCCGAGGGCACGAGAGGACAGCCGATGACAGGCAGCTTAGGTAGATGCGGAAGCAGAACGAGTAACACACTTGGCGGCGCCCGGTGAGACGACTGCGGGCACGCTTACCCGTGGTGGTCTCCACGGCGGTAGCACTGATGGCGACCCTTCCCACGCAGGCCATGGCCGGAGATCCGGGGAGGCCTGACGACGCGGCGCAGGGATGGTCAGCTGAGTCGACGACGCCGGCGGCGATGGATGGGGATGGGCCTGCGGGCGCGATTCCGGAACGGCGCCGCGCGTTGGTACAGGGAAGCGGGTACACCGCTTCCAAGGATGTCGCGTGGACCACGTCCGGTGATGCGGAAGGGTTCCACGTCCTGGTGGCGGACGCGGCCAAGGGCTACGAGTGGAGAACCGCGGCCACCCTGTCCGAGCCGGGTTTCGACGCCGACAGCTGGATCGGGAACGCCTGTGTCACGGAATCGGGAGAACGTGCCGCCGTGGCCTACGCGCCTCGGACCTTCACCAACAAGCCCGAGCTGATGGTGCGCGGGGCGTTCACTGCCATCGTGGACCTGAAGACGGGACGGGTCACGAAGCTTCCCCACCAGGCATCGCTGGCGTACTTCTCACCCGGTTGCGGTGAGGGCGAGAACGCGGTCTTCACCCAGCTGTCCCACGACGGGGACAAGCAGAGCGGCAGCCGTCTCATCTCTGTCGACCTGGCTGCGGGCAAGGCCGGAAAGCCCCTGCTGCTCGACGGACAGGTGACCTCCGCCGTACCGACCGCAGAGGGCATCGTCGCTGCCGAGGGCGGGCGACTGATCCGGGTCGGCAAGGACGGAAAGCGAAAGACGATCGCGCGTACGCATGGTGTTCCCTTCCAGCTTCGGGCCGACAAGGACGGAGGAGTCACGTTCATCGAGCGGGTTCCCGGTTCGGCCCCGAAGAAGTCGAACGAAGGCGACAGCCAGGCAAGCCGGGTGACTGCCCGACAGATCAGAAGCGGCGGTGCCACGCCGGCGGCGCTGGTGCGCGGCGGCCTGATGGAATGGGATCTGGCGTCCTCGGCCGATGGCACCGTGTACGTCACCGGTAAGGCCAAGTCGCTGGGGTCGTTGCCGGGGAGCGTCAGGAATCGGGGCGACCTGGCGAAGGACGACCGGATCTCCACCCGCGGCCAAGCAGCCGTGGGAACCGCCTGGGTGGCGGAACAGGGGTCTCCCCTTCTTACCCCCAAGGAGGGCGAAGCCCGCCGGGTCCGGACCGAGTTGCGCTTGATGGGCACCGGGAAGACCGAGGTCCTCGAGGCGCTGCCGGGCGGCAAGCCCCTGGGGAGCACGAAGGTACGGTCTGCGGGGACCGCGATGTCCCCCGCGCTGTCCGGTGGTAGGGCGGCACCGAAGGCGCTGAAGACAACGGCGGTATCGGAGACAGCGACGTCCTCGGTGCTCGGGGGATCGCCCACGGACCCGGTCGAGGCGGAGCGGACGTGTGCCGTGCCGCGTAACGACATACGTAAGCAGGCCTTCCAGCCGACTCCCCGTCAGGTGGAGTGGGCCGTGGACCAGGCGGTCGCCGGGACGCTGAACAAGTCCATATCCCGGCCTGCGAACTGGAAGAACATGGGAATGGCGGCCTACCAGCCGCAATCACTCTTCCCACTGGCCCTGATGTACGGGGACACGAACGGAATACCCGATCGTGTGGACAACTGGCACATCCCGGCGCAGATCCTGCTCGGCATCACCGCGCAGGAATCCAACATGTGGCAGGCCACTCGCTTTGCCGTTCCGGGTGTCACCGCGAACCCCCTGATCGGGAACTACTACGGCGTCGACTACACGCCGTCCGGGACACAGACGGATCCGTGGCTGATCAACTGGTCGCGGGCCGACTGCGGTTACGGCATCACGCAGGTCACCGACGGCATGCGGCTGACTGACCAGGGTGTCAAGCTCAGCAAGACGCAGCAGGAGGCCGTCGCACTGGACTACACGGCGAACATCGCCGCCGGGGCGAACATCCTCGTCGAGAAGTGGAACCAGACCAGCAAGGCAGGGCTGACCGTCAACAACGGGCACCCGAAGTACATCGAGAACTGGTTCTTCGCGCTGTGGGCCTACAACTCGGGGTTCTACCAGAAGGGTGGCGACCCTGCGGGCGGCGACCAGCACTGGGGCGTCGGGTTCACCAACAACCCGGCCAACCCGATCTGGAAGTACAACCGTACGCCTTTCCTGGAGAACGAGAGCGGGGCGGACGACTACTCGCAGGCAGCGAACCCGCAGTACTGGCCGTACCAGGAGAAGGTCATCGGCTGGGCCGCCCGCCCCATCGCCGCGTTGTTCGGCCCCGGCGACATCCAGCCCGGCTACCGGGCCGCATGGTGGAACAGCGCTTGGGACCGTACGCGCGTCAAGCCGCGGATCGACCTGTTCTGCACCATGGAGAACAACAACTGCTACTCGGGCCGCATCGGCGAGAACGACTCCAACGACACCGGCCAGGGCGCCTGCACCCTGGACCAGGGGACCTCGACGACCAACCCGCACTGGCTGCACTGCTGGTGGAACACCTCGGTGCAGTGGAAGGACTGCAACCTCCTCGCGGAGTGCGGCAACGCGGTACACCGGTTCAACGACACCTATCCGGAACAGCCGGACGCCAACTCCTACCCGCCTCAGTGCGGCATGGGGGGCCTACCCGCCGGAACGAAGATCGTCGAGGACATTCCCTACGGTGCCACGCCGGCGGGGAGCACGAGCAGAACCTGTGGTTCCTCCACGTCCTCGGGAACCTTCGAGTTCAACTTCACGGGCTGGAACAACGCGTATCCCGGCAAGATGGACCTGCACCAGATCGGGGCCGGGGACAACAACCACTTCTGGTTCTCCCACACCAGGGATGTGAACACCGTCGACGGTAGCCGGCTGTTCATCACCGGCAAGTGGACACTGAACGAGTCGAACATCGGCTGGTCCCGGGTACTGGTGCACATGCCGGACCACGGCGCGCATACCCGGCAGGCGGCTTATGTCGTGGGCGGTACGGATTCCACCTCGCCGGTCCGTGTGGTTCCGCAGCGCACCCGAGAGAACCGGTGGGTGAGCCTGGGCGTCTTCCGCTTCACCGGCACGCCGACGGTCTCCCTGTCGACCCACACCGCGGACGGCGGCACCGGCGAGGACATCGCCTGGGACTCCGTGGCATTCCAGAAGTTGCCGGGCAAGCCGCAGCACCAGATCGTGGCCATGGGCGACTCCTTCTCCTCCGGCGAGGGGGCCTCCGACGGCAACACGGACTACTACAAGGAGACCAACTACCGGGACCCCCAGAACGAGGACACCCGCAACGCCTGCCACCGTTCCAAGAAGGCATGGTCCCGTCAGGCCAAGACTCCCGGCGCGTACGCGTCGATCGGGGAGCTGGCGGACAGCTGGGACGCCGGCATGGACTACCACCTGATCGCCTGCTCGGGTGCTCGTACCTACAACATCCTGAAGGCCCCGGAGAACGGCGAACTGCCCCAGATCGACAAGGGGTACCTGGACCAGAACACCTCTCTAGTCACCATCTCCATCGGCGGCAACGACTCACGGTTCTCGTACGTCATCCAGAAGTGCCTGATCTCCTTCGGCTCGGGCAGCTGTGAGAGCAAGCCGTTCGATGACCACGACTCGCAGATCGACCGGGACGTCGACGGGAACGGCACCGTCGAGACCAACAGGGACGGCCCCTACCAGGGACTTCCGATGAGCCAGGCACTGCCAGAACTGATCACCGACGTGGTGAAGTCGGACATCGGCGCCGCCATCGAGCGGATCCACAGCAAGGCGCCCAACGCCAAGATCATGCTCATGGGATATCCCAAGCTGATCTCCGCCGATGCCAGCTGCCTGCGTCTCGGCCCACTCGGCCTGTCGAAGGAGTCCAACGACTGGTTGAACACCGTGGCCGCGCACCTCACCGCCCAGATGAAGGATGCGACAGCGATCGCCCGCGCCAAGGGAATCGACGCACGGTTCTCCGACCCCACAGTGAACTTCGAGGGGAAGGGCGTCTGCGGGAACCCTGAAAGCATCCACGGCATGGTAAAGACCTTGACCGACAGCGACAACACGATCAAGGACTGGCCGCTCCTGAAGGACTACGGCCTTTCGGCCCAGTCTTTCCACCCGAAGATCGGTGGCGCCCGGCTGTACGCGGACGCCATGGAGTGGACCATCAGCGGATGGGTGTAACAGGGCACAGCACCTGAGGGGGCCGGCCAGGGAGTGTGACCCTGGCCGGCCCTTCCATGCCCCTGCCCGTTACGACACGGTGTGGTAGCCCGCAGTCAGCGTCCACTCGAAGAGTGTCCCTGGCTGTTCACGTATGGAGGAGAGGCGAACCCCGGCGGGATTGGACACGCAGGTACTGAACACAGCCTTACGTCCTGGGCAGGGCTCGGGCACTTTCAACTTCACGTCGTCGCCGGGCGCGTCCCAGGTCAACCCCTCCCCGCCGGTACGGGACCTGATCGACGGCAGGTAGGCGTGCGGCTTCTCGTAGACCCTGCTCTCGTAGTACTGCAGCGCGCTGCGGATCGATCCCTCGGTCCAGGTGGTGGGCGTTTTCATGGACCGGAGACCCTGAAGGACCTGAGGCACGGGACGGTCCACGACGAAGTACAGGTGCAGCCGCATCTGGCAGTACATGACGGGCTGCTTCGGTGCGTTCTGGTCGAGGTAGTTCTTGCCTCCGCCCCGAGCGCATGTGTCGACCACGGTGGTACGCAAGGCCGGCCCCCACGGCGAGGAGCGACCAATCTCGTCGGCCCGCGCCCGCAATTCGTGCTCGGTGTGCACCCGCCTTTGCTGGACCTCGTCCGATGTGGCGATCTTCTTGAGGTCGCTCTGACTAGGACCTCTGGAGCAGGCCCCGACTCCGACCAGGAAGAAGGCGAACAGAAGAGACGCGGTCTGGCCGGATCGCCGGCGTAACGGTGAAGTCATGGTCTGAGTCTCCTACGGATGTCACGGCGACTACAGATCGGAAGCACAGGGAGGACTGCGGACCTGCGCAACGCCTCCCGCTCCTCGCCTCTGGGTGGGCATGTGGCAGCCGCTCCCGCAAGCCGGCCTGTCGCCATGCGCCTCAGGAGGTGTCCAGAATGAGTGCACTTGGCGCAAGGTTGGACGTTCCGTTGGTTGCATTCTGATAACAGGGCGGGTCCTTGCCCTGCGTCTCTATAGTGTGTATTGGGGCTAACTTTATCCGATCCGCTTGAGAGATACACGTGGGGGATTTCTGTGCGTAGCGGGGCGAAGGTTGCGGTAGTCGGCAGTGTCTTCTTAGCGGTCGCAAGCGGCGTCGGGTACGGCGCATACAACGTCTGGAACGGAATCAGCAGCGGGAACGTGGGAGGTGACAGTCGAACAACAAAGGCTACCGGCCCTCTGACGCAGCACGAGGTCGAGCAGGTCTCCCGGGAATTCCTTTCCGCATGGGCAGGGGGGCATTCATACAAGGCGGCTCAGTTGACCAATAATGCGGTCGAGGCCGAGCCGATACTCGCCGGATACACTTCGACGGCCCACGTACGCAAGGCCGTCATCACGCCTGGCCCAGCCGCTGGAACAAAGGTGCCGTTTACTGTCAACGCTACCATCGCGTACGAAGGAAGCGTAAAGCAGTGGTCGTATTCCTCCGAGCTCGTCGTGGTGCGCGGTCTTACTACTGGACGCCCACTGGTGGAGTGGCGGCCGACGGTGATCCATCCGAATCTCAAGCAGGGTGACATTTTGAAGACGGGGACCTCCGAGGCCCCCGAGATTAAAGCCGTCGACAACAAGGGCCGGGAGCTGACAAGAGCGAAGTACCCCTCGTTGGGGACAATTCTGGATCGCCTGCGCGAGAAGTATGGAAAGACAACTGATGGTGAGCCCGGCGTCGAGTTGTACATCGATAGTGCCGATGAGCAGGTACCGGACCGATCGTTGCTGATCCTCGCGAAGGGTAAGCCGGGAGTTCTCAAGACGACGATCGACGCGGATGTGCAGGCGGCGGCGGAGGCGGCCGTGAGTTCATACGGCGAGTCTTCAGTGGTGGCGATCAATTCGAACACCGGTGAGATTCGCGCGGTTGCCAACAATCGCAAGGACGGTTTCAACGCGGCGTTCGAGGGGAGTCAAGCACCCGGCTCCACGATGAAGATCGTGACCGCCGCGATGATGATGGATCAGGGAATCGTCGCGGGACCGTCGAGCAAGGTGGAATGCCCGGGGAGCGTTGCGTGGGATGGCCGCACATTCCACAACCTGAAGGACTTCAACCTGTCGAATGCCACGCTCCAGCGGGCTTTCGCGCGCTCGTGCAACACGACCTTCATCAAGCCCGTAAAGCCGCTCAACGAAAAAGGTGTTGCAGGGACGGCGCTTGGCGAGACGGCTCGGAAGTACTTTGGAGTCGGCGAGGTCTGGAGGACCGGAGCTACGTCCACCGACGCGAGCGTGCCACCGTCGACGGGCGCGGACACGGCTGCGTCGTACATCGGTCAGGGCAAGATCACGATGAACGCGCTCACAATCGCGTCCATCGCCGCGACTGTGAAATCCGGCTCCTTCAGCCAGCCGATCATCGTCGCCAAGGATCTGGACGGCCGAAAGCTGGCCACGGCTCAGCCCCTTCCCGACTCGATCGGCCAAGGCCTCCGGGCGATGATGCGTGCAGCAGCGACCGGGGAGGGTACAGGCGCTGGTGCTATGAGCTCTGTGCGCGGTGACAAGGGGGCCAAGACCGGGTCTGCTGAGGTCGACGGGCAAGGGACGTCGAATGGCTGGTTCACGGCCTTCGCCGGCGACCTCGCGGCGGCTGCCGTCGTTCAATCAGGCGGGCACGGAGGCGACGCGGCTGGGGCAATCGTCGCGGGTGTTCTGCAAGCTCGTTGACACTGCGCCCCGATAGGACGGAAAGGCCTGACGAGGTCACCTGGTCCGCCATTACGCAGGATTCGAGTGCTTCCAGGGCGACATAGGCCCGGGCCATCCCGCCCACGCATCCGGTCACGTGAGAGCTTGAACGGACTGGCACCTCGTCGCCCACTGCGGATGCACCAAAATCCGCAGCCTGCCGTCCTTGCTCCCGCGTTTGTTCCGCTGTGGCAGCGGAGCCTCCCAGTCGCGAACCTTGTCGCCGAGGCCTTGGGCAGGCCTCGGCATCAGGTTGGCGTCAACTGGCTTCGGCCTCACCTGCCGGGTCGGTGGGTGGGTCTCGGCGGCGCTTGTGATTGTTGCGGTATTGATCAGAAACTCATGAGGTTCTCGTCCAGACGTAGCGGGCATGCGGGCCGCCGAAGTAGCCGCGGACGTTGTGCGGCTGACGCCAGCGTCTGCGGAAGAAGCGGCGGGTCTCCGCAGCGAGTTCGGCTTGGTCGCGGGCTCGGTGCTGCTTGGGCAGGCTGTGCTTGAGGTCGGCGTTGACCGGCTCGTCGGGGTTGAGCTCGGGTGAGTACGGGGGGGCAGGAAGTGCAGTCCGACGTCGTCGGGGTGGGCGGCGAGCGAATCCCGAACCTTCTTCGAGTGGTGCGCAGAGTACCCGTCGACCACGAGGTGGACCTTGTGGCCGAAGTGGCCGGCGAGCCGGTCCAGAAAGCGGCAGATCACCTCGGCGATGAAGCCCCCGGTGAAGACCATGAAGTGCATCCGGCCCCTGGTGCTGATCGCCGACATCGCGTTGACCGAGAACCGGTTCCCGCTGCGCCGCACC
>NZ_MWIG01000187.1:0-12877 GCF_002156145.1 Streptomyces sp. NRRL B-24572
TCGTGTCGATCGACACGACGGCGGCGGAGGCCATGCCGGGCGTACGGGCCGTGGTGACGGCCGCCGACGTGCCGGGCGCGGCGACGTACGGGCGCAAGGTCGCCGACCGGCCCGTCTTCGCCTCCGACCTGGTGCGGCACCACGGCGAGGCCATCGCGGCGATCGCCGCCGACCACCCGGACACGGCGCGGCTCGCGACGGCGGCGATCGCCGTCGAGTACGAGATCCTCGAACCCGTCACGGACCCGGAGAAGGCGTTCGCGGCGGAGGCGCTGCACCCCGACGGGAACCTGATCCGGCACATCCCGCTGCGCTTCGGCGACCCGGAGGCGACGGGCGAGGTCGTCGTCGAGGGCCTGTACCGGATCGGCCGCCAGGACCCGGCGCCGATCGGCGCCGAGGCGGGCCTCGCGGTGCCGCGCCCGGACGGCGGGGTGGAGATCTACACGGCGTCCACGGACCCGCACACGGACCGCGACCTGGCGGCGGCCTGCTTCGGCCTGCCCCCGGAGCAGGTGAAGCTGGTGGTCACCGGAGTCCCGGGCGCGACGGGCGACCGCGAGGACCCGGGCTTCCAGATCCCGCTGGGCCTGCTGGCCCTCCGCACCGGCTGCCCGGTCAAACTGACCGCCACGCGCGAGGAGTCCTTCCTCGGCCACGCCCACCGCCACCCCACCCTGCTGCGCTACCGCCACCACGCGGACGCGGAGGGGCGGTTGGTGAAGGTGGAGGCGCAGATCCTGCTCGACGCGGGCGCGTACGCGGACTCGTCGTCGGAGTCGCTCGCGGCGGCGGTGGCCTTCGCGTGCGGCCCGTACGTGGTCCCGCACGCCTTCGTGGAGGGCTGGGCGGTCCGTACGAACAACCCCCCCTCGGGCCACGTCCGGGGCGAGGGCGCGATGCAGGTGTGCGCGGCGTACGAGGCCCAGATGGACAAGCTGGCGGCGAAGCTGGGCGTGGACCCGGCGGAGCTGCGCATGCGGAACGTGATGGCGACCGGCGACATCCTGCCGACGGGCCAGACGGTGACGTGCCCGGCCCCGGTGGCGGAACTCCTCGCGGCCGTAAGGGACTTCCCGCTCCCCTCCCTGCCCAAGGACACCCCGGAAGACGACTGGCTGCTGCCCGGCGGCCCCGAGGGCGCGGGCGAACCCGGCGCGGTGCGGCGGGGCGTGGGCTACGCGCTCGGCATGGTGCACATGCTGGGCGCGGAGGGCACCGACGAGGTGTCGACGGCGACCGTGCGGGTCATGGACGGGGTGGCGACGGTCATCTGCTCGGCCGTGGACACGGGTTCGGGCTTCTCGACGCTCGCCCGCCAGATCGTCCAGGAGACGCTGGGCATCGACGAGGTCCACGTGGCCCCCGTCGACACGGACCAGCCGCCGGCGGGCGCGGCGACGCACGGCCGCCACACCTGGGTGTCGGGCGGAGCGGTCGAACGAGCGGCGAAAATGGTCCGCACCCAACTGCTCCAGCCGCTGGCCCACAAGTTCGGCATGTCGACGGAGCTGCTCCAGATCACGGACGGCAAGATCACCTCGTACGACGGCGTCCTGTCGACGACGGTCACGGAGGCGATGGACGGCAAGGAACTCTGGGCCACCGCCCAGTGCCGCCCCCACCCCACGGAGCCCCTGGACGAGTCGGGCCAGGGCGACGCCTTCGTCGGCCTCGCCTTCTGCGCGATCCGCGCGGTGGTGGACGTGGACATCGAACTCGGCGCGGTACGCGTGGTGGAGATGGCCGTCGCCCAGGACGTCGGCCGCGTCCTGAACCCCGCTCAGCTCGCCGCCCGCATCGAGGCGGGCGTCACCCAGGGCATCGGCGCGGCCCTCACGGAGAACCTCCGCACGGCCCGCGGTCTGGTCCGCCACCCCGACTTCACGGGCTACGCACTCCCGACATCACTGGACGCCCCGGACATTCGCATCGTGAAACTCGTCGAGGAACGAGACGTGGTCGCCCCCTTCGGCGCGAAGGCGGCGAGCGCGATCCCGGTCGTCACCTCACCCGCCGCAGTGGCCTCAGCGGTGCGCGCGGCGACGGGCCGCCCGGTCAACCGCCTCCCGATCCGCCCCCAGGCGGCAGTCGCCGTTCCCAATTCGTAACCATGTGATGTCCGTTGCTTGTGCAACCCAGAGGTGCGGACTGTCGTCGTTCCTGACTACAGTGGACTTCTTGACTTGTGCCGTTGACGGCATGGTGGGTTCACGGGGGAGGAGCGGGTATGCGAGCGGAACTGGAGGGCATGACGTCCGGGATGCGGACGCAGGCCGTGATGTACAGCGCCGACTCCATGCAGAAGTTCAAGCAGGGCGTCGACGAACTCATCACCCAGCTCAAGGGTTCTGACGCGAGCGCCGGGAAGCTGAAGGCCGACCCGGTCACCCGCACCCAGTTCGGCGGGGGCGGCGCGGCCTGGGCCGAGGCCCAGAGCGCCTACGCGGCCTACGACGAGGTCCTCGGCAAGCTGGTGCAGCTCTCCGGCCTGCTCAACGACTGTCTGGAAGGTCTCGGGATCGCGGTCGTCGCCTCCAAGAACGGCATGGAGGAGATGGACGACGACATCAAGCGCAAGATGATCCAGATCCATCAGCGGACGTACGACGCCAAGCAGAAGGCGGACAAGGAAGCGGGCCGCAGCGAGGCGGGCAGCGAAGGCAGCACGGGTGCCGAGGGTGACAGCTCCCTCAAGTAGGCGGGCGCGGACGGAATTCCGGGGACACGGGGAAGAGGCGAGAGATGAGGCCTGCAGAGGGCGGCGGTGGCGGCGGAACCAACTTCGCCAGCATGTCGCACGAGCAGATGCTGGCGTGGCTGGACGAGGCGAGCAGCTACTACGTGGGTGACGCGGCACGGCGGTTGAAGGCCGTCTCCGTGCAGATGGCCAAGATCGCCAGTGACCTGCGCACCAGCATGAAGAACATGGACTGGGAGGGCGAGGCCGAGAAGGCCTTCGTCGAGTGGGCCACCAACGTGGCCAACTCGACCACGCATCTCTCGGACTACGCCGAGCGCGGGTCCGTCTGCATGGAGGACAACTCCTCCGCCATCGCCTCGGCGCAGAGCGCCATGCCCCGGTACACCTCCCAGGCGGATGCCAAGGCGAACCTGGACGCGGCGCTGAAGTACCACAACGACCCCGACTCGCAGACCATCGCCCGCAACGCGCGGTCCTCGATGGCGACCAGCGACGACGCCGCGGCCATCAAGGCCAAGGAAGAGGCGAACCGGCAGGCGGCGGCGGACGAGATGTACCGCCTCTCGTCCGCCTATGAGTGGTCGAGCTTCCGGATGAAGAGCGAGGTCCCGCCGACGTTCCCGCCGCCGCCGGGGGCGTTCGTGCCGGAGGATCGGGGCCTCCGAGGTGGCACCGAATACGTCGGGTCCTCCCCTCAGAGCGACAGCCGCTCCACGGGTACGGACACGAGCACGAGTACGAGCACGGGCACACACACCACCCGCTCGCAGCCGGACACGCGCGCCACGACCGACACGACCACGGTCCCGCCGACGGGTGACTCGACCGGGCCGACGCACGTGATCAAGCCCGAGGTCCGGCCCGATGCTCCTGCGGACCTCGGCATCGACAGCGTGGACACCCTGCCGAAGCCGGACACCACCGGGCCGACGACGCACACCCCGGGAGGCCCGCCGCCGCTCACCAAGCCGGACGGCGGCACGCCTCCGTTCGTGACGACCGGCGTGCCCCCGCTGACCGTCAAGGGAGGTCCGGGCCCCTTCGGCCCCACCTCGCCCCTCACCGGCGGCACCGGCACCCCTCGCGGCCCGCAGACCGGCGGCCTCCGCACCGGGCCCGGCATGCCCCGCGAAGGCATCAGCGGTGGCCGTCAGGTCCCCAGCACCACGGGCCGGTCGCAGACCGGTATCCCGCGCAGCACCGTCGTCGGCAACGAGCCCACCGGACAGAACCGGACGGGCATGGGCCGTGGCATGGGCCGTGGCTTGGGCGGCGCCCACGGCATGGGCGGCCCCATGGGTGGCGCGGCCGGTCAGAACGGCATCAGCGGCGGTCGCCGCCTCGCCGGCGAGACCGGCGGAGTCGTCGGCGGCAAGGCACAACGCACCGGTACCGCGGGTGGCGGGAAGCCCTTCACGGCCGGTGGCTCGGGCCTCGTACGCGGAAACGCCGCGAAGCCCGGTGACCGCGAGGAGCAGAACGGAGAGCGTCCCGACTACCTCGTCGAGGACGAGGAGACCTGGCAGCAGGGGCGCCGCGTGGCGCCGCCCGTCATCGACTGATCAGCGCGAGGAAGCAGATGCGTACCAGCAGTATTCGTCGGAGCCGTGCACGGGTCACCGCCTCGGCCGCCTTGGGGATGCTGCTGGTGGGCATCGCGTCCGTCCCTGCCCACGCGGAGAACTTCCGCGCCCAGCAGTGGCACCTGGACGCCATGGGCGCCGAGGAGATCTGGCAGCTCAGCACCGGCAAGGGCGTCACCGTCGCGGTGATCGACTCCGGTGTGGAGAAAAGTAACCCGGACCTCCGCGGCCAGGTACTTGAAGGCAAGGACTTCGCGTCGTCGGAGGAGTCGGGCGACGAGTTCACCGACTACGACGGTCACGGTACTGGTATGGCCGGCCTGATCGCCGGCACCGGAGCAAGGGACGGTGGGAACGGGGCCTTCGGCCTGGCACCGGGCGCCAAGATCCTGCCGGTGCGCGTTCCTGGGCTCAAGGGGGGCGACGTCAACATGGTGGAGGGCGGAGCGAGGTTCAACCGCGTCGTCCCTTCTGCGATCAGGTACGCGGCCGATTCCGGCGCCAAGGTCATCAACCTGTCCTTGGGTAACGACCAAGGCTCGCAGGCCCTCACCGATGCGGTGAAGTACGCGCTGGACAAGGGGTCTCTTGTCTTCGCCGCCGTCGGGAACAGCGGCGACAAGGGCAATCAGGTCGAGTACCCGGGGGCGACCCCCGGTGTGGTCGGTGTCGGTGCCATCGACCAGAAGCTGACGCACGTCCCGTTCTCCGAGCACGGCGATCAGGTCGACATCGTCGCCCCCGGCAAGGACTTGGTGCACGCCTGCGGTGGCGGCACGGGCGTGTGTAAGTCTTGGGGTACGAGTGCCGCCACCGCCCTCGCCTCCGCCTCCGCCGCGCTCCTCTGGTCGAAGCACCCCGACTGGACCAACAACCAGGTCCTGAAGGTCATGCTCAACACGGTCGCCAAGCCCAAGGGGGGCGAGAAGCGCAGTGACTTCATCGGTTACGGCGCCATCCGCCCGCTCCGTACGCTGAAGACGCCCGGCGACCCGGGCCCGGCCGACGTCCGGCCGATCGACGACCTCACCGAGGCGCCGACTGCGACTCCGACGCCCACCGACCTGCCGTCGGCCGACCCGGCCCCTGTGGAGTCCACCGTCGCCCCGGCCCCCGCTCCCCAGGCCGCCGCCGAAGACGGCGGCAACACCGGCCTCTGGATCGGCCTCGGGATCGGTGCCGCCGTGCTGATCGGTGCCGCCGTCGCCGTACCCGTACTTCGTTCGCGGCGGGGCTGAGTCCCACCCCCTGCCGCCGGCCGTCCGTAACTCACTCATGGGGAAGTAGATGTCGTTCGACGAGGAGTGGAGCCAAGTCCGCAGCGAGACCGCGGCGATGAGGCTCAACAGCGTGCCCATGGACCCCGGCGGTGGCGGTGGCGGCGGGGCCAGCGACTACAAGGTGACCTCCGCCGACCTCAAGGCCATCGGCAACGAGGCCCAGGAGCTCTTCCACTGGTTCGAGCGGGACGCCTTCCACGCGGGCGCCCAGACCGACACCGCGGCCAAGAGCCTCGACGGGGACGGGTTCCTGACCGGTTCGGCCATGTGGACGATGTGGAGCACCTGGCGCGACCAGGCAGAGGCGCTCCTCAGCGCCTGCGCGCACATCCACAACCACCTCGAGGACACCGTCATCAGCCACACCAACCATGAAGAAGTGCTGGTCACGAACTTCTCCATGTCCGAGATCGACAAGCACTTCAACTGAGCCGGGCCGGTAACCACGGCTGACGAGGGAAACAGATGCTGAAGTTCGACCAGGTCCTCCACGCCCGGCTCGGCAGCCTCAAGGAGGCTGTCACCGTCTGGTCGGAGACGGTTTCCAAGCTGGAGAAGAGCAAGGAGAAGGCGGAGACCGGCCTCCAGGGCAAGGCCGACAAGGCCGACTGGAAGGGCGAGAACGCCGGTGTGACGCAGGCGTTCGTCCGGAAGACCGCCAAGGAGTTCGGTGACGCCCTCACCGAGGCGAGCAGCATCCGCAACATCCTGCGGGACGCGGAGAGCGAGTTCAGCGCCGCCAAGTCCGAGCTGGAGAAGCTGGTCGCGGAGGCGCCGGGCAAGGGCATCCGCATCGACCAGGACGGTGTCGTCAGCTATCTGATCCACCCCGACCGCCGCGCCAAGGACTACGACGGCCCCAAGCCCGAGCAGGCCGACTTCGAGGCGATGCGTTCGGCGATCAAGGCCGCGATCGACCGGGCGAACAACGCCGACGACGTCGCCTCCCGCGCCCTGCGCGGACTCGTCGGCAGCGACAAGATGAACTTCTCCGGCACGAACTACGACTCCCTCAAGGCCGCCTCGAAGGCGCAGGACGCCGAGGACGCGCACGCCGCCTACGAGCTGTACAAGAAGGGCGACGACGCCACCCCCGAGGAGATCGACAAGCTCAACGCCCTCTTCAAGGCCAACCAGAAGGACCCGTACTTCGCCGAGAAGTTCGCCCTGGAGGTCGGGCCGAAGGGCAGCATGGAGTACTGGGCCGACATGGGCGACCCCAGCGACGGCTCCCGGCTCGGCGTCGACCACCGCGACAAGCTCAAGGAACTCCAGACGAACTGGAGTCTGACGCTCGCCACCGCGACCCATTCCACGAGCCCCGAGATGGAGCAGTGGAAGGCCGACGTCATCAAGGCCGGCAGCGAGCCGATCCAGACGCGCGGCACCAGCCCGTACGGCTTCCAGGTCATGAGCAACCTCATGCGCGTCGGCGACTACGACGACAAGTTCCTCAAGGACTACGGCAACGGCCTCGTCATCACCGAGCGGAAGATGACGGGCGACGGCCGACTGCCCGCCGACCGGGCCTGGCACCAGCTGACCGGCGGGCCGAGCCACCTGAACTGGATGGGCGGCGACCTGGGCAACGACCCCATGGTCGGCTTCATGGAGGGCCTCGGGCACAACCCCAAGGCGTCGACGGACTTCTTCAACGGCGACATCGACCTCACGCCCGAGAACACCAAGGACGACAAGAAGCTCGACCCGTTCGACTACTTCACCAAGGACCGCGAGTGGCCCGAGGAGATCAACGACAAGGGTGACCGCACCAAGGAGCCCGGCTACAACGCGCTCGGCCACGCCCTGGAGTCCGCGACCACCGGCCACCCGTACGACGCCGACCCCGAGGGCCTCAAGGACGTACGGACCAAGGAGAACGCCGAGGTCATGCAGAAGGTCGTCGAGCGGTACGGCGACGACCCGAAGTACATGCACGAGCAGCCGGGCATCGACGACAGCCTCGGCAAGATGGGCGCCGCGTACATCGACGAGCTGAACCGCTCCCTGGAGACGGACAGCGACACGACGATGGAGGAGAAGAAGAACTCCCCCTTCGGCTTCAACGACGGCAAGGGCGGGTCGCGGTTCGGCTCCGAGTTCGACACCGGGCTGCTCTGGAACCGCGGCGACGCCGTCAACTTCATGGGCATCGTGTCGCAGAGCGAGACCGGCCACTCCACCCTCTCGGCGGCCGAGTCGCTGTACACGACGAGCGTCCTCGACGAGGTCGGCCCCAAGCCCGGCTCCACCTTCGACGACCGGGACCTCACCGACGCGCGGACCACGCTGCGGATCGGCTCGGAGGCGCAGGGAATCCTCGACGAGTCCCGTATGGCGCAGATCGACAAGGACTACGAGCACGACTCCGACGAGCACAAGAAGGCCGTCGGCCGGACGACCGAATGGGTCAAGTTCGGCGTCGGCGCGGCGGCGGCGGGCGGCATCGCGGTCCTGACCGGCGGCGCCGGTGGCGTACTGGTACCGCTGGCCGCCGAGACGGTGGGCGGTGCGGTGACGACCGTCATCGGCATGGAAGCCGACGACATGGCGGAGAAGTACGAGAAGGACGAGCTGCTGAAGAAGAAGTCGGACGACCTGTCGGACGAGGCGCTGGCCATGGGCAAGGAGAACTCCCTCCGTCCCGGCATCGCCTACGCCAACGCGCCCGGCTGGAGCGAGAAGGACCGCAACTACCTCGACGAGGAGCTGGTCAAGTACGTCCGGGACTCGCGCATGCACGCCCGCGACAACTCGCTGCCCGACCCGTACGAGAAGAAGTGACGCACATGCGGTCTGCACTGACCGGGATCGGAACGGCCCTCGCCGTCGCCGCCGTCCTCACCGGATGCGGTGGCGGCGGCGGGGGAGCGACGAAGGAACCCGAGGGCCTGACGGCGGCCGAGGCCTGCGGCGGCTTCGCCGAGGACGCGCCGGTCTCGGCGGCGCTCAAGGGCGTCCTGGGCGGCGACCGTTTCGAGGACAACCTGTCGAAGCCGGAGAAGGCGGTCGAGAGGGTGCGTGAGGACGCCGTCGCGCCGTGGGCCGACTCGTACCGGCCGCAGCCGGTGACGTACTGCGGCCTCCAGTCCGCCGAGGAGGTGTCGAGGAACCTCAAGATCGAGGTGGTCGCGGCGGGGAAGGGGCCGTACGGCCCGGGCCCGAAGCTCGCCGAGAGGGTGACCTCGTACACCTCGGGACTGGCGGCCTTCACCTCCTCCGGCCTCGGCCACGTCTACTTCGGCTGCCGCCTCAAGGAGCCCGCCCGCGAGGTCGTCGTCGAGACGACCATCTGGGGACCGGCGGGCGTCCCGGACACGGACCTGGAGCAGCGCACCCGCCTGATCACCCTCGCCAACGCGGCGGCCCGGCAGGTCTCGGCGAAGCTGGGCTGCCAGGGGGAGGACGGGCTGGCGACCGGGGTGCCTGCGCGTGCTGCGGCGGCCTCCTGAGAGAGTCGTTCCATGCGCACCACCACAGTCCACAGGATCGTGCTTCCGGTCGCCGCCCTCGCGCTGGCGGCGACCGGCTGTGCGAAGGGAACCGACGACGACACCGCCGCCAAGGGGCAGGCCGCCACGGAGGTCTGTGGTGGATTCGCCGAGGAGCCCGGTGTGGCCCCGGCTCTGGAGGCCATCGCGGGCAAGGGCGTCCGGCTGACGGGCGACCGGTCCGAGCCGGACAGGGTCGTCAGCGAGCTGCGGAAGGCCGCGCGGACGCCGCAGAGCGGCAAGAAGCGCATGGCGGGCATCCCGTTCTGCACCCTGGAGACGGCCGGGGACGAGAAGAACGTCCTGAGCATCACCCTCAGGGAGGCCCTCGCCGTCCCCGGGAGCGACGCCTCGAAGGACCTCGTGACGGCCTACTCCACGGGTCGCCTCGCGACCTCGTCCGACCTCTACGCCTCGATCTACTTCACCTGCCGGATGCCGTCGCCGGCCCATGCGATCGTCCTGGACGCGGAGCTGGAGCGGGCGGACGAGAACGAGGCCGATCACGCCGGGATCAGGGACGAGCAGATCACCCTGGCCAACGCGGCGGCGCGGCACGTCGCCGCAGAGCTGGGGTGCGCGGAGACCCGGCTGGTCGAGGGCGTGCCGGCGAAGGTGCGGAAATGAGGCGACCTAGACCCCGAACACCGGCATCGCCGCGATCCGGCCGCCCCGGGCGATGAAGACGCGGTTGGCGTCGCTCGCCAGCTGGTAGGAGCCCGTGCGCAGCATCCTCACGGTGAAGAGGCGGTCCCCCGACACCTTGTGGAGGACCTGGACGGAAGCGTTGTCGGGGGAGTGGACCCAGACCGTCGTGCCCTCCACGGCCGGCGGGTTGACGCTGCCTTCGCCATAGCCGTCCAGTACCTCGGACCACTTCTGATCAGGGAGTTCGATGTTCGGAATGGTGCCGAGACGGGAGACGGTGTACGTGTCGACCGCGATGACGAGCTCGCCGTCAGCGGTCGGGGTGCCGTAGCCGTGGTACGAGGAGTTGCGGAGGGTTTCCTGCTTCCACAGCTCGTCGGTGCGGCCGAGGCGGCGGGCCATGAGGGTGCGGCCGCCGAGGTAGACGGTGTTGTTCTCGCCGATCGCCGGGGCCTGGCCGTCGGTGCCCTGCTTCGTGATCTGCCACTCCGTCTCGCCGTTCTCGGTGTGGAGGGCGGCGACACGACCGTCCCTGCCGTGGATCACGAGCCGCTGCCCGCCCACGGCGGCCTTCGCGGGGCCGTTGTGAGAGCGGGGTGAGGTCATCGGGCGGGACCACGTCGTTGCCAGGGTCCAGGCGTTGACGGCGCGGAGTTCGTTGTCCTTCGTCACCAGGTAGACGTGGGTGTCGTCGGCGGCGAGCACGTCGTCGACGTTCTCGCCCGTCTGCCAGACGGGAGCCCCCGTGGAGGCCACGAAGGCGTTCAGGACGCCTTCCTTGTCGACGGCCACGACCATCCGGTCGGCGACCGAGACGAAACCGGCGTCGGCGTCGATCTCCTTGGCCCGCCACCGTTCCTTGCCGTTCGTGACGGCGAGGGCGAGCAGGCCGCCCATCTTCGCCTGGACGACCACCACGTCCCGGACGGGAAGGGGGAGTTCGCCCTCCGGCGCCGTCACGTCGAGCGGCCCCCACAGGGGCTTCGGGACTTCGCCCGGCTTGGTGTCGATGGCCGAGACGAACGCGGCCTCCGGGGTCGCCACGGCGGCCGGGACGTCGGCGGTCGGCGACTTTCCCCTGCCCTGACTCAGCCACCACGCCCCCGCGCCGCCACCCGTTCCCAGGACCGCCACGGTCACGGCCGCGCCGGTGAGGAAACGGCGCCGGGACGGCGACGAGGACGGTACGACCGTGTCCTCGGGTGCCGCCAGCCGCTTCGTGGCCGCCTCGCGCCGCTTGATGTCCTCCGCCAGCGGGCCTTTGCGCCACACACGGTCGGCGCCCTTCGGCGGGGCGAAGGCCTCGGCGACCTGCGGGGGGGCCGGGCGGAACGCCGGGTCCTTCGCCAGGCACGGGCCGATCAGCTGCTGGAGCTCCGGCGGCACCAGGCTCAGGTCCGGGGTGCCGTGCACGACCTCGTACTGCACCGCCGCCACGTGCGCGCCGTCGAAGGCGCGCCGGCCGCTCGCCGCGTACGCGAGGACGGCGCCGAGCGAGAAGACGTCCGAGGCCGGGCCGACTCGCTGCCCGAGGACCTGCTCCGGGGCTCCGTAGCCCGGGGTGACCGGGATCTGCCCTGTCGTCGTGAGCGTCAGGCCGTGCTCGGGGCGCGCGATGCCGAAGTCGATGATCCGGGGGCCGGTGGAGGTGAGCACGATGTTCGCGGGCTTGAGGTCGCGGTGGACCAGACCCGCCAGGTGGATGTCGTGCAGGGTGCGGGCGAGCTGGGCGGCGAGGGCGCGGACCGTCGGCGCGTCCATCGGGCCGTACGTGCGGACGGCCTCGTCGAGCGTCGGGCCGGCGAGGAACTCGGCCGCGATCCACGGCCGCCCGCCCTCGGTCTGCGCGCCCAGGACCCGTGCAACGCCCTTGCTGGTGACGGCCCGCGCCATGTCGGCCTCGCGGACGAACCGCTGCGCGAGGTGCTGGTCGTGGGCGAGTTCGGGGCGCAGGACCTTGACGGCGGCGGTCGCGCCGGCGCCGTCCCGGCCGACGTACACCTTGCCCATGCCGCCTTCGCCGAGGACGCCGAGGAGCCGGTACGGGCCGAGCCGGAGCGGATCGCCGGCGGCGAGGGGCTGTGTGGTCACGGGTGCTCTCCGGGGCAGGGGAAGGGAGGTGGTCAGACAAGGGGCGACATGCCGGGTGGGTGTCTGTCAGGCGTACGGGATGGCCATGACGGACGTCGCCCCCGCCCCGATGATCCTGGCCCGTTCCTTGTCGACGACGTAGCGGCTGGCGTCGGTCGGGAAGACCCAGACCGAACGGTTCGACAGCATCTCGACCGCGCTCAGCCCGCCGCGGACGGGGGCGTACACGTATTTGTCGCCGACCACGGGGGCGGCGAGGTAGTCGGGGGTCAGGGTGCGGCCCGAGGGGAACTCCGTCCAGAACACCGTGCCCTGCTTGCCCAGGAGGCCCACGAGTCCGGGAGACTCCCTCTGCTCCTGCGCGTAGACGATGTCGTTCTGCCCGACGGCCGGCAGGCCGAAGTAGGTGGAACCGGAGCCGTACTCCCAGGCGGTCCCGCCGTCGGTGAGGCGCAGGGCACGAAGCCGGTCGCCGCCGATGTACACGTGCCGCTCGTCGACCGCGAGCTGCCCGGGCTTGTAGGACTGGGAGTCCTTCAGGGCGATGCTGCGCCGCCAGAGCCGGCGGCCGGTGCGCAGGTCCCGTGCCTGGACGATGAAGGACTCCAGGTCGCCACTGTTCTTGCCGAGGATCAGCCGGTCGCCGGCGACGCGGGAGAGCCAGGGGCGGACGCCGTCCCACTCGTACGCCTGGCGCCATGCCTCCTTGCCGGTGAGGAGGTTGACGGCGATCAGGTGCCAGCCCGTCTCGTTCACGTCCGGATGGGTGCTGTGATCGCCCCGTCGTGAGGCCGCGAAGAGCATGCCACCGGAGGCGGTGAGGAGTTCGGTGCCCGAGCTCGACCCGTCGAAGCCCTTGACGACGATCTGCGGGGCCGCCTCCTTGCCGGTTCGGGGGGCGAGCGTGCGGATGTGCAGAGCGCCCGGGCCTTCGTACGGGCCGTCGGACAGGTAGAAGGACGTGCCGTCGGTGGTGATCTGCCGGGGGTCCACGTTCTCGGACCAGAGCGCGCGGCCGTCCTTCGTGTCCAGAGCCCGGAAGGAGACGGTCTCCGCGAAGCCGACGACATCGCCGACGAG
>NZ_MWIG01000188.1:0-12317 GCF_002156145.1 Streptomyces sp. NRRL B-24572
TGGTGGGCGATCTCGTGCACGACGGTGATCTCGGTCTCCGCGACCACGTCCTCGCGCGACTCGCACATCCGCAGCGTCGGCCCCCGGTAGATCGTGATCCGGTCGGGCAGCACCCCGGCGTACCACTCGCCGCGCTCGGTCAGCGGCGTCCCCTCGTAGAGCCCGAGCAGCTCGGGGTCCTCCGGGGAGGGCTCGTCCTCGACGAACACGGCGACGTTGTCCATCAGCCGTGTCAGCTCCGGCGGGATCCGGTCCAGGGCCTCGGCGACAAGCTCCTCGAACTCCTCGCGCGTCATCTCCAGCACGGTCCCATTCTCCCCCCGCGCACATTCGGTTTGGTCCAGGTCCAGCGGCCGTAGTACAGTCTGGTCGTGCCCAAGGGCGCCGGTCAGGGCTTGACCGTCCAAAGCTCCACAAAGAGCCGAGGAGAAGCCGAACCCTCTGGGGGAAGCGGAGTCACATGCTTCTCACGTCCCTGGGACGCACGGACGAAGCAGAGCAGTACAGGCTACACGCCCTCATCGTCTAGTGGCCCAGGACGCCGCCCTTTCAAGGCGGTAGCACGGGTTCGAATCCCGTTGGGGGCACGCAACACCCGTGCGATACTCGTATCGCACACCAGATGGCTCTGTGGAGCAGTTGGTTAGCTCGCCACCCTGTCAAGGTGGAGGTCGCGGGTTCAAGTCCCGTCAGAGTCGCTGAAGCTGGAAACAGCTTCGTGGCTGGGTAGCTCAGTTGGTACGAGCGATCGCCTGAAAAGCGATAGGTCGCCGGTTCGACCCCGGCCCCAGCCACTGCATCGAATGCGCCCCGGACATGCCGTCCGGGGCGTTTTCGTTGCGCCCGAGTGGTGTCCGCCCGCTCGCGCCGGTTCACGGCCGGGCGTCGGGGCTCCCGCCCCGCCTTAGGCTCCAGCCCCTCGCGCTCCACCGCCCCCGTTCACGAACCGGTGCGGTACGCCCTCATCGCCGGCTGGGGGCCTGTGGCCGGCACCGCCGTGCACCGGCCGGTGACGGCGCCGGACGCCCATCGGCGCCGAACGTGTCACACGCTGCGGACCCCGTTGCTCAATTCCGATCGGTCGGTCCCACGGCGGCCCCGGCCGCCACGGGGTCCAGCCGGCGCAACGTGGCCAGCAGGCAGAGCTGGAGGCGGGAGAGCCCGCCGTGCTTCACCCGGAGGTTCGACACGTGGAACTTCACGGTACGGGGCGTGATGCCCAGATGGGCGGCGATCTCCGCATTGCTCGGCCCACCCCGCAGCAGGTCGAGGACTTTCTCCTCGGTCTCGGTGAGGGGGGGATCGAGGGCGAGCGCGTGGATGAGTAAGTCCGCGGCCGCCGGGGTGCCGACGTCCCCATCCGGCAAGCAGTCCCCGTCCAGCTGTTCAACAGAACGCATGAATCCCCCCCGGGGTCCAACAGCCGCACGGGTTGTCAGGTCCCGCACAATCCTGATGCGGCTGAATCGTAACTGACCCGATCAGCCGTTGAGTTGCGCTGCGAGGCGGAGCCGGTCCTGGGTCTGTTGCCGGAACAGGGCGAGGGTCTCGGCGTTCTCTTCCACCAGAAGCTTCTCGTACGCGCTCTGTACGGCGTAGCGGGTGCCGATGTAGTTGACCCGGGTCTTGCAGGCGACGTCCGCCTTGGCGATGGTGATGGCCCTGGGGCTGGAGAGCCCGCCTTGTTCCAGTCCCAGGTCCGACTGGACGCTGTCGGGACTGGAGGTGGTGAAGCCGGAATCAGCCATGCACTGCGACCACTTGGCCGTGGCCTCCCTCACCCTGGAGTCCTCCAGCGCCTTGGACTCGGCCTGAGCACCCAGATTGAAGACGAAGAGAATGTCGACGGAGCCCGGATTCGGGGCGTACAGCTTCAGAGCCGACTCGCGACCGCAGCCGCCGACGGGCACTTCCCGGCCGTTGACCATGATGCCGCTGCCCGGCGCCTTCTCCGCCTCGGCCTGCGACTTGGGTTCGTTGGCGGGGGCAGCCGTCTTGCCCTTCTTCTTCGCCTCGGCCTCGGCGACCAGGTCCACCCCGTTGAGCACCGTCTGGCCGGTCCTGCTGAGAGGGGGCAGCTGCTGCCTCTTGGCGGCTGCCGGGTCGGTTGCCCGGCGAGGGCTCGCGTAGCCGAACCGGGCGGCATCCTCCGCACTGGCCAGCCCGAAGATCCGTGATTTCGAGTCGTCCCGGCTCGGAGGCTGCGGGGCCGGGGGGGCGTACTCGAAGCCGAAGCGCTTCATGCATTGATCGATCAGACGATTCTGGGCCTTCTTCACCTGATACTGCTGATCGGAGGTGGTCTCGTATGCCGCGATGGGGAACTCAAGGCCTTCGGTGCTGCTCAATTTCTCGATGCTGCCGATGGCCGGTTCCTTTCCCGCGTCGTCGGCTGCGGTCTCCTCGCCCGTGCAGCTGCTGAGGGTCAGGGCGGCGGCGCCCACCAGACAGACGGCGGCCAGAAGTCGGGCTGGGAGAGCCATGGCGGGGATCCTCGCGGTCGTGGTGCGGGTAGCGTGGGGAACCCGCTGTCCCGCACGATAACGGCGAGCGGGACAGCGGGCGGTGAGAGAGACGGGCGCGTGCCGCCCGGTGCGGCCTAGTAGGGGGCGCAGTACTCGACGATGTAGCAGGCCGACTCGATGTTGTTCTTGAAGTTGACGCTCGCGTTCCCGACGTAATAGGCGGGGATTTCGCCGTGGTACGTGCCGCCGCTGTTGGGGCCGGTGTGGACGTACCAGGACTCGCCGGTGCGGTTCTTGTAGGAGGCGGTGTTGTTGCCGACCACCTGTCCCTTGCCGTTGCACGAGGCAGTGCTCGGGTAAGCCTTGAAGTTGTTGTTGTTGAAGTCCTGGTCCTTGTCGTACAGGTCGAAGACGCAGCCGCCCTGGTCCGAGTTGTAGTAGAAACCCATCTCTTCCGGGTCCAGGTAGCCGTCGTAGGCGACCGACGTGGCCGCCGCCGTGCCGGCGGTGGCCAGACCGAAGCTGCCGAGGGCGGAGGCGGCCAGCGCGACCGTGGCTACGCGGCGGGCGAGGTTGTTCATGAACAGAACTCCTTGCTGCAGAAGCGTTGTTACGCACAAGTGTGCGACGTGCCGTGCGATTACAGACCGTCAGTTGATCGCCGTCTACTGTCCCTTGGGCCAGTAGACGGTGGATCTCGCCACGTGGTGGGGTCAGTCGCGGCCGGTCCCCTTCTGCGGCGGACGAGCCCGAAAACGGCTGGGCGAGACATGCCGCAGAGCAACGACGCCGCCCCCTCCTCTCAGCAAAGCGGAGCTCCTCATGTCCTCCCCCACCCGCGTCACACGATCGCTGTGCGCAGCATTGCTGGCAGCCACGGTCCTGGTCGGATGCGGCGGTGCCGAGGAGGACGGCGCGGGCGGCGGGAGTGGCTCCAGCGCGAGCCCCGCGGCGGCCGGGAAGTCCTCGGCGGCGAGCGACCCGGAACGGGACTACTACGGGTGCCTGGAGAAGAACGGGGTCAAGATCGAGACCGCCGTCGACGGTGAGCTCCGTGTGGTCAAGAACGGCGGGAACGAGGCGGCGCTGGCCAAGGCCGAGGGGAAGTGCGCGGGTCTCCTGCCCGCGCGGGACACCACCGAGGGCGAAGGTGGGGCGGCGGAGGCGGACCCGGCCTTCGCCGCATGCATGAAGGCCGAGGGCTTCGCCACGTACGACAGGGCCGATCTCGACGGTCCCGACAAGGACGCCCTCACCGCGGCCGTGAAGAAGTGCCGCCCTGGCACGAGCGACAAGCCCGTCGTCGGCGGCTGACCGGCCCCGGCAGGACACGATGAAGCAGGCCTGCAGGGTGCGACGAGGAAACGTGATGAAGTGACCGCACAGACAGATGCTGGGGACGAGCCCGTTGTCACGACGCCCCAGGAGGTCGGGAACAGTGCCGCCGCAGACGGAGGTCCCGCCGGCGGGCTTGCGCGCAGGCGCCGTTGGATCGCCGCTGTCGCGGGTGGGGCGGTGCTGCTCGCGGGGGCCGGGGTGGTGGCGTCCACGCTGATCAAGTCGCCTTCGCAGGCAGCGGCGGAGGCAGGGCCGCCCGAGCGGTCGGTGTTGACGTCCCCCGTGGAGCACCGGGTGTTGACGTCGTCGGTCATCGTGCGCGGGCAGGTCGTCGCCGGACAGAGTGTGGATGTGGCGCCACAGGTGGCCGCCGCGGAGGGCGGTGCCGCACCCGTCGTGACCAAGTTGCCGGTCAAGCAGGGCGATCGGCTGAAGGCCGGGCAGGTGTTGCTCGAGGTCTCGGGGCGACCGGTGTTCGCCCTGCCCGGGCGGATACCCGTCTACCGCGATCTCAAGCCCGGCGCGGAGGGCGACGATGTACGGCAGCTGCAAAAGGCACTGCAAGGCCTGGGCCACAGCACGGGCGGCGATACCGCCGGGACCTTCGGAGAGGGGACCAAGGCCGCCCTCAACGCCTTCTACGCCGCGATAGGTTACGACCCGCTGCCGGCCGTGGACGACAAAGGGGCAGGGCTGAAGGCGGCCGAGGACGCGGTGACGGCGGCTGAGCGAGCGGTGGAGGAGGCCGAGGACGCCCAGACCGGGGACACCAAGGCCGGGGACACCAAGACCGGGGACACCGGGGTCAAGGGCACCGACGGCAAGGGGCCGGCGCGTGCGGTGCAGTACGCACGGGAAGACCTGGCGGAGGCGCAGGCCGATCTGGCTGCCGCGCGGGCCGCGTCGGGTCCTCGGCTGCCGGCCGGCGAAGTGGTCTTCCTCCAGGGCTTCCCCGCCCGGGTGGATGCGGTGCCGGGGCGGGTGGGTGCGCCCGTGAACGGAACGGTGCTGACGGTGTCCGGCGGGAAGCTCGCGGTACAGGCCTATCTGCAGGAGCACCAGAAGGGCCTGGTGCACAAGGGGCAGCGGGTGCAGATCTACTCGGAGCTCACCGGCATCGAGGCGCAGGCGAAGGTGGGTTCGCTGGCCGATTCGCTGACCGCGCCGGACAGCGGCAATGGGGGCGGCGGCGAGGGCGAGCAGGGCGGTGGGACGCAGGCGGCGCCGGGTCAGAGCGGCTATCTGCTGCGGGTCGATCCGGACAAGGCGTTGGACGCCCAGTTGGCCGGGCAGGATGTGCGGCTGACCATCGAGGCGGCCCGTACCGACGGCAAGGCGCTGGTCGTGCCCATCACCGCACTGACCGCAGGCGCCGACGGTCGGACCACGGTCACGGTGCTCCAGCCGGACGGCAGGCACCGTCGGGTGGAGGTGCGCACGGGCACCGCGGGCGACGGCTTCGTTGCCGTGGAGCCGGTGGGGACCGCCCGGTTGAACACGGGCGAGGAGGTCATCACGGGTGTGAAGAAAGGCGCAGTGGGGCAGTGACGCCGGTCATCGAGTTCCGCCAGGTCGGCCTCACCTATCCGGGGCCGCCGCCCGTGCCCGCCCTCAAGCCGTGTGAACTGCTCGTCGAGTCGGGGGATTTCGTCACCGTCGTCGGGCCTTCGGGCTCGGGCAAGTCCACCTTCCTCAACATAGCCGGGCTACTGGACGCCCCCACCCAGGGCACGTACCTCCTCGACGGCTACGACACCGGCGCGCTGTGTGACGCCGACCGAACCGCGCTGCGCGGTCGTCGCATCGGCTTCGTCTTCCAGTCCTTTCACCTGCTGCCGCACCGCTCGGCGCTGGAGAACGTCACCCTGGCCATGGTCTACAACGGCGTCCCCCGCGCCGAGCGGGCCCCGCGCGCCCGCGACGCCCTGGTCCGCGTAGGCCTCGGCCACCGCATCGACTCGCTGCCCACCCGGCTCTCGGGCGGTGAGCGCCAGCGCGTCGCCATCGCCCGGGCCCTGGCCGCCGGCCCCTCTCTGCTGCTGTGCGACGAGCCCACCGGCAACCTCGACACCGCCAACGCCGCGGCGGTCCTCGGGCTGCTGGACGAACTGCACGCCGATGGGATGACCATCTTGCTGATCACGCACGATCCGGAGGTGGCCGCCCGTGGCGCCCGCACCGTGGTCATCCGCGACGGTGTCCTCCGTGAGCAGCAGGTGGCCGCGTGAAGCTGCGCATCCGGCGTGGACGCGCCGCCGCCGGCGTCACCCCCTCCGTCTTCGCCCCCCGCGACCTGCTCGCCGAGGCCACGGCCGGGATGCTGCAGCGGCCCGCCCGCTCCGCGCTGACCGCGCTCGGCACGGTGCTCGGCGTCGGCACGTTCGTGGCGATCCTCGGGCTGACCGCGACCACCTCGTCCCAGATCGACGCCCGGTTCAATGCGCTGACCGCCACCGAGGTGACGATCGAGGAGACGGTGAGCGACCCCGACCAGCTCACCGGGCCCGCCTTCCCCGCAGACGCCGACGCCCGGATGCGCAGGGTGAACGGGGTCAAGGCCGCGGGGGTCTACTGGACCGTACGGGACGACCGGGCGGGCAGCGTCCGCTCCGCGCCCATCGGCGGCAATGCCGGAGGCGAGCGGATCGACGTCGTCGCAGCCTCGCCCGGCGTCCTGAAGGCCGCCGGGCCGACCCTGGCCGAGGGGCGGCTGTACGACGAGCGGATGGCCCAGGCCGGCCGGGTCGCCGTGATCGGCACAGGAACCGCGAGCCGACTGGGCATCACCACCCTGGAGACCCATCCCGCCCTGTTCATCGGCGAAGAGTCGTTCACCGTCGTCGGCATCGTCGACGACGTGGAGCGCAAGGCCGACCTGCTGCTTTCCGTCGTCGTCCCGCGCACCACCGCCGAGCAGATCTGGGGGGCTCCCGGCCCCACCGAGTCCAGCATGCTGATCGCCACCGAACTGGGCGCCGCCCAGCAGGTCGCCACCGAAGCGGCCACCGCGCTGCGCCCCGACCACCCCGAGTACTTCAAGGCCATCCCGCCCCCGGACCCCAAGACCCTGCGTTCCACCGTGGGCTCCGACCTGAGTCAGCTCTTTTTGCTGCTGGCCGGGATCTGCCTGGTCATCGGCGCGGTCGGCATCGCCAACACCACCCTGGTCGCGGTGCTGGAGCGGACCGGCGAGATCGGGCTGCGCCGCGCCTTGGGCGCCCGCGCCCGGCACATCACCGCCCAGTTCCTGGCCGAGTCCGGAGCCCTCGGCGCCCTCGGCGGCCTGGTGGGCACCAGCCTGGGCACCGTGACGGTGGTCGCCGTCGCTCTGGTCCGGGACTGGACACCGGTCGTGCACCCCGCAACCGTCGCCGCCGCCCCGCTGATCGGGCTGGTCACCGGCGTGCTGGCCGGCCTCTATCCGGCCTGGCGGGCCTCGCGCATCGAGCCGGTGGAAGCCCTTCGGCGCTGACCCGTGAGGCCTGCGGAGCCTCCCCGGAATGCCGACCGCGCCCCTGAAGGTTCCGCCCTTCAGGGGCGCGGCTTCTTTTCCGGAGCCCCTGGGTCACACCGGCCCGCGGCCGGGGGCAGGAAGCCACGGCGGGCGATGGAAACGGGGAGGCGTTTATCCGGATTCTCCGGCGTTTTCGCAGGTCGGAAAGGTGACGATTTCGGGTTCGCATCCCGTTGGGGGTACGCATCACCGTGTGCGAGACTAGTGATCGCACACAAAACAAGGTCCTGTGGAGCAGTTGGTTAGCTCGCCACCCTGTCAAGGTGGAGGTCGCGGGTTCAAGTCCCGTCAGGATCGCTGAGGTCGGCGACGACCTCGTGGCTGGGTAGCTCAGTTGGTACGAGCGATCGCCTGAAAAGCGATAGGTCGCCGGTTCGACCCCGGCCCCAGCCACAAAGAGAAGGCCCCGTTCGAAAGAGCGGGGCCTTCTTCGTGTCCCGGAATGCGGCGGTACGGGGAGGAGGGCGCCGTCCTCCTCCCCGTACCGCTCAGACCTCCTCGCGCCGCCGCGCCCTGCGGCCCCGCAGCGCGAACCCGAGGCCCACCGCCGCCACGACCGCGACGAGCAGCGCCCAGTCCGGCACCGACCGGCCGAGCGCGGCCACCCGCTCCTCCACGGCGAAGGACTCGTCCACCGACAGCAGGCCCGGCAGCGCCGTCGTCCCGTCGAAGACGAGGAAGAGGGTGCCGAGGGCGATGAAGAAGAGGCCCGAGAGCAGCGAGGTGGAGTGGACCTCGAAGCGGCCGATACGGAGCGGCCGGCCGCGCAGCCAGCGCCGTCGGCCCAGCTCGTACCGGTCCCAGAGCAGCGCCAGGACGAACAGCGGGACGGCCATGCCGAGCGCGTACACCGCGAGGAGCAGTCCGCCGTACGCCGGGCTGCCGCTCAGCGCCGCCACCGTCAGGACGCTGCCGAGGATCGGGCCCGCGCAGAAGCCGGCGAGGCCGTAGACCAGGCCGAGGGCGTAGACGGAGAGCGCCGAGGTGGGCCGGATGCGGCCGCTCGCCTCGGCGATCCGGCGGGAGGTGAAGCCGAGGCCGAGGATCTGGAGGACGCCGAGCCCGACGATCAGCCAGCCCCCGGCGGTGACGAGCAGGTCCCGGTGGCCGTAGAAGAACCGGCCCGCGAGGGAGCCGGCCGCGCCGAGCGGGACCAGGGTGGTCGCCAGACCCGCGTAGAGGATGCCGGTCCTGGCCACGAGCTTCGCGCGCGTGTCGATCGAATACGCGAAGAAGGCGGGCAGGAGCAGGGCGCTGCACGGGCTGAGCAGGGCGAGGAGGCCGCCGAGGAAGGCGGCGAAGTAGCCGATGCCGGAGGTCACGGGCGGTCCTTGGCCGTCTTCGCCGCCGCCTCGATGGCCTCCGTGAAGGTCTCCAGGGGCTGGGCTCCGGCGATCGGGCGGCCGTTGATCAGGAAGGACGGGGTGGATGTGGCGCCGAGCGCGTACCCCTGCTCCTGGTCCTTGCCGACGGCCTCCCGGGCCGCCGCGCTGTCGCTGTCCTTCGCGAACCGGCCGAGGTCGGACACGCCGGCCTCCTTCGCGAGGGCGGCGAGGCGCTCCTTGCCGAAGCCCTTCTCCTTGGCGCCCTCGGCGTAGGCGGCCTTGTGGAACTCCCAGAACCGGCCCTGCCGCCCGGCCGCCCAGGAGGCGCGGGCGGCGTTCTCCGACTCCTCGCCGAAGATCGGGAAGTTCCGCCACTCGATGCGCAGGACGCCCTTCTCGACGTACTTCTCCACCAGGACGGGCTCGGTGTCGCGGGCGAACTTCCCGCAGTAGCCGCATTTGAAGTCGGCGTACTCGATGAGCACGACGGGCGCGTCGGCGCGGCCGAGGGCGAGCTTGTCGGAGGCGTCGCGGCGGGCGTAGGCCTCCAGGTCGGCGTAGACGCCGGCGGAGGGGTCGGCGGAGACCTCGGCGACGGACGAGGAGCCGGAGGCGCCGGGGGACGCGGGCCTGGTGGCGGTGTACGAGGCGACGCCGGCCAGCACGGCGACGGCCGCCACCGCGGAGACGATCATGATCTGCTTGGACTTGGACGCGGACTTGGACATGCGGAAGCGCTCCTGAGGACGGGAGAGGGGACGGACGGCGGAGGACGGCCGTCCGTCTACACCCTCAGGACCGACAGCTCCACGTGGGACGGCGGTACGCGCGCGGGTGGCTCCCGCCCCGGCGACGCGGCCGGATCGGCCTGGTCCGGCTGCCGGACCCCGCACGGGAGCCGGTCGGCGGCCAGGGCCGGCAACAGCTCGGCGAAGCCGTGCGCGCGCGGCGGTACGACGGGGCCCGCGGCCCCCTCGTCGGCGGGATGGCCGGGATCACAGCCGGGCACGGCGGCGCCCAGGACGACCGGGGCCGCCCCCGGAGCCGTACTCGAAGAAGCGCCGCAGCCCAGGAGGCCGAGCACCAGCCCCAGCAACGCGGCGAACGCCGCCGTCGCTCGGATGGTGCGGAACATGCGAAACCTCTCCGGTCCGGTCGGCGTGCCCGAAATAGTACGCAGTCCTCGCACCCGGCCCGGGAAGCACCCGGCCTCCGGGAAGCCGCTCGTAAATGGGTTCGCCGCTTCTCGTCCGCAGGTGCGATCCTGGATCCCGTATGTCTACTTCCTTCGCCGCCCTCCAGTCCGTCCTGGCCGAGGTCTCGCTGCGGGACTCGCACCGGCTCGGCCGCCGTCTCGAAGGCGCCCGCCGCATCCGCAAGCCCGAGGCCCGCGCGGCCGTCCTGGACGAGATCGCCGCAGAGGCGGCCAAGGCCAAGGAACGCACCGACGGGCGTGCCTCCCGCGTGCCCGCGGTCACGTACCCCGAGCAGCTGCCCGTCTCTCAGAAGAAGGACGAGATCCTGGAGGCGATACGCGACCACCAGGTCGTGATCGTCGCCGGTGAGACGGGTTCCGGAAAGACCACGCAGATCCCGAAGATCTGTCTGGAGCTGGGCCGGGGCGTCCGGGGCATGATCGGGCACACCCAGCCCCGCCGGATCGCCGCCCGCACGGTCGCCGAGCGCGTCGCCGAGGAGCTGAAGACCCCGCTGGGCGAGGCCGTCGGCTGGAAGGTCCGGTTCACCGACCAGGTGAACCCGGACGCGACCTTCGTGAAGCTGATGACGGACGGCATCCTGCTCGCCGAGATCCAGACGGACCGCGAGCTGCGCGCGTACGACACGATCATCATCGACGAGGCCCACGAGCGGTCCCTCAACATCGACTTCCTGCTCGGCTACCTGGCCCAGCTGCTGCCGAAGCGCCCCGACCTCAAGGTCGTGATCACCTCCGCGACGATCGACCCGGAGCGCTTCTCCCGCCACTTCGGCGACGCCCCGATCGTCGAGGTCTCCGGCCGTACGTATCCGGTCGAGGTCCGCTATCGCCCGCTCCTCGAAGAGGACGGCGAGGAGTCCGACCGGGACCAGATCACCGCGATCTGCGACGCCGTCGACGAGCTGCAGAAGGAGGGACCGGGCGACGTCCTGGTCTTCCTCTCCGGCGAGCGGGAGATCCGCGACACGGCAGACGCGCTGATCAAGAAGAAGCTCTTCAACACCGAGATCCTGCCGCTCTACGCCCGGCTCTCGCACGCCGAACAGCACCGGGTCTTCCAGGCGCACTCCGGCCGCCGGATCGTCCTCGCGACGAACGTCGCCGAGACCTCCCTGACCGTCCCCGGCATCAAGTACGTGATCGACCCGGGCACCGCCCGCATCTCGCGCTACTCGCACCGGACCAAGGTGCAGCGCCTCCCGATCGAGCCGGTCAGCCAGGCCAGCGCCAACCAGCGCAAGGGCCGCTGCGGCCGTACGAGCGACGGCATCTGCATCCGCCTCTACTCCGAGGACGACTTCCTCACCCGTCCGGAGTTCACGGACGCGGAGATCCTCCGTACGAACCTGGCCTCCGTCATCCTCCAGATGACCGCGGCCGGCCTCGGCGACATCGAGAAGTTCCCCTTCATCGACCCGCCGGACCACCGGAACATCCGGGACGGCGTGCAGCTCCTCCAGGAGCTCGGCGCGATCGACCCGGCGGAGAAGGACCCGAAGAAGCGGCTCACGCAGCAGGGCCGGAAGCTGTCCCAGCTGCCGGTGGACCCGCGGCTCGCCCGGATGGTCCTGGAGGCCGACAAGAACGGCTGTGTCCGCGAGGTCATGGTGATCGCGGCGGCGCTGTCCATCCAGGACCCGCGCGAGCGGCCGTCCGACAAGCAGGCGCAGGCCGACCAGCAGCACGCCCGGTTCAAGGACGAGACGAGCGACTTCCTCGCCTTCCTCAACCTGTGGCGGTACGTCCGCGAGCAGCAGAGGGAGCGCGGATCTTCGTCCTTCCGCCGGATGTGCAAGCAGGAGTACCTGAACTTCCTGCGCATCCGCGAGTGGCAGGACATCTACGCCCAGCTGCGGACGGTCGCCAAGCAGATGGGCATCCATCTGAACGAGGAGGACGCGCCGGAGCAGTCCGTGCACGTCTCCCTGCTCTCCGGCCTGCTCTCCCACATCGGTCTGAAGGACGTGAAGGAGTCCAAGGACGGGGCGAAGGACGGCTCGCGCCGCGAAGGCGGCCGGAACGAGTACCTGGGTGCGCGGAACGCCAAGTTCGCGATCTTCCCCGGCTCCGCGCTCTTCAAGAAGCCCCCGCGCTTCGTGATGTCCGCCGAGCTGGTGGAGACCTCGCGGCTCTGGGCCCGGGTCAACGCCCGGATCGAGCCCGAGTGGATCGAGCCGCTCGCGCAGCACCTGGTGAAGAAGACGTACAGCGAGCCGCACTGGGAGAAGGACCAGGCGGCCGTGATGGCCTTCGAGAAGGTGACGCTGTACGGCGTCCCGATCGTCGCCGACCGCAAGGTGAACTTCGGGCGGATCGACCCGGAGGTCTCCCGCGAGCTGTTCATCCGGAACGCGCTCGTCGAGGGCGACTGGCGCACCCACCACAAGTTCTTCGCGGACAACCGCAAGCTGCTGACCGAGGTCGAGGAGCTGGAGCACCGGGCCAGGCGCCGGGAC
>NZ_MWIG01000189.1:0-14384 GCF_002156145.1 Streptomyces sp. NRRL B-24572
CCCTACCTCGCCGCCGGACGGGGATCTTGCGTCCGGCGGCGAGGTAGGGCGCGAGGGCCTTGCGGAGTTTCTTTGCATTGGCAGCATTCAGGTCGATCTCGTACATCTTCCCGTCGAGGCCGAACGCAACCGTTTCAGCAGCTTCTCCGCCTTCGATGTCGTCGGAGAGAGTGACCACCACACGCTGAGCCACGGATATCGGTCCTTTCCTGCGGCCGCCGAGGCCGGGAGAGCGCTTGTGGCGCCCCTGACGTGCGACGATGCCGACCGTACGGCTGTGCCGGGACAATGCTGCTTTCTTCTGGATTCCTTTGTACAGCGGTAGGCGTCGTATGGGGAAGCCCCGCCAATTGTTTCAGCGTGTCCCGGTGCAATGCGGCCCGCAATATTTCACTCGAATTTTGGGCGGGAGTGTGCGTTCGGCGCGTGGAGGTTGTCCGTGTGACGCACACCGCTCCGAACCGGCCTTTTGTAGGATCCTTCAGATCTCTACCCGCGTAGAATTTGGAGGCAGGTACGCTGAGGGAACCGCCCACGCAACACACCACCGGGAGTGCCAGTGGCACGCGTCGTAGTCGACGTCATGCTCAAGCCGGAGATTCTCGACCCTCAGGGGCAGGCGGTGCAGCGTGCACTGCCTCGCCTGGGATTCGCCGGAATCGCCGACGTCCGTCAGGGGAAGCGCTTCGAGCTGGAGGTGGAGGGACCGGTCGACGACGCCGCCCTCGCCCGCATCCATGAGATGGCCGAAACCTTCCTTGCCAACACCGTGATCGAAGACTTCGTCGTGAAGGTGGAGTCGTGACCGCACGCATCGGCGTCGTCACGTTCCCCGGAACGCTCGACGACCAGGACGCGCTGCGTGCCGCCCGCCTCGCGGGCGCCGAGCCCGTCTCGCTCTGGCACCGCGACAAGGACCTCAAGCAGGTCGACGCCGTGGTCCTGGCCGGCGGCTTCTCCTACGGCGACTACCTGCGGGCCGGAGCCATCTCCCGCTTCTCGCCGGTGATGGAGACGATCATCGAGCAGGCGAAGGCGGGCATGCCCGTCCTCGGCATCTGCAACGGCTTCCAGATCCTCACCGAGGCCCATCTGCTGCCGGGCGCGATGCTGCGCAACAACCACCTCCACTTCATCTGCCGCGACCAGAAGCTGCGGGTGGAGAACGCGGAGACCGCCTGGACCTCGGACTACTCCGAGGGCCAGGAGATCGAGGTCCCGCTCAAGAACATGGACGGCCGGTACGTCGCCGACGAGCGCACGCTCGACGAGCTGGAGGCCGAGGGGCGGGTGGCCTTCCGCTACCTGGACGTGAACCCCAACGGCTCGCTGCGCGACATCGCGGGCATCACCAACGCCGCGGGCAACGTGGTCGGCCTCATGCCGCACCCGGAGCACGCCGTCGAGCCGCTGATCGGCACCGGCAAGACGGACGGCCTCGGTTTCTTCACCTCGATCCTCAAGAAGCTGGTCAACGCCTGATGAGCCTCGACACCGTCAAGCACGCGAGCGAGACGCCGGACAGCGAGCAGCCCTGGAAGGAGCTCGGCCTCAAGGAGGACGAGTACGCGCGCATCCGCGAGATCCTCGGCCGCCGTCCCACCGGCGCCGAGCTCGCCATGTACTCCGTCATGTGGTCCGAGCACTGCTCCTACAAGAGCAGCAAGGTCCACCTGAAGCAGTTCGGCGAGAAGACCCCCGTCAACGACGCCATGCTCGTCGGCATCGGCGAGAACGCGGGCGTCGTCGACGTCGGCCAGGGGTACGCGGTCACCTTCAAGGTCGAGTCGCACAACCACCCCTCGTACATCGAGCCCTACCAGGGCGCGGCCACCGGCGTCGGCGGCATCGTCCGCGACATCCTCGCCATGGGCGCCCGCCCGGTCGCGGTCGTCGACCCGCTGCGCTTCGGCGCGGCCGACCACCCCGACACCAAGCGCGTGCTGCCCGGTGTCGTCGCCGGCATCGGCGGCTACGGCAACTGCCTGGGCCTGCCGAACATCGGCGGCGAGGTCGTCTTCGACTCCTGCTACCAGGGCAACCCGCTGGTCAACGCCGGCTGCATCGGCGTGATGAAGCACGAGGACATCCACCTCGCCAAGGCCTCGGGCCCCGGCAACAAGGTCATCCTGTACGGCGCCCGCACGGGCGGCGACGGCATCGGCGGCGTCTCGGTCCTCGCGTCCGAGACCTTCGACGACACCAAGCCGGCCAAGCGCCCCGCCGTCCAGGTCGGCGACCCGTTCCAGGAGAAGCTCCTCATCGAGTGCACCCTGGAGATCTTCCAGGAGAAGCTCGTCGCGGGCATCCAGGACCTCGGCGGCGCCGGGCTCTCCTGCGCCACGTCCGAGCTGGCCTCCGCCGGTTCCGGCGGCATGCGGGTCGACCTGGAGAAGGTCCACCTGCGCGATGCGACGCTCTCGCCCGAGGAGATCCTCATGAGCGAGTCGCAGGAGCGCATGTGCGCGATCGTCGAGCCGCAGCACGTCGACCGCTTCCTGGAGATCTGCGAGAAGTGGGACGTCATCGCCGTCGTCATCGGTGAGGTGACCGAGGGCGAGCGCCTGGAGATCTTCTGGCACGGCGAGCAGATCGTCGACGTGCCGCCGCGTTCCGTCGCCCACGAGGGCCCGACCTACCACCGGCCGTTCGCGCGCCCGGACTGGCAGGACGCGCTCCAGGCCGACGACGCCGGCAAGCTGCCCCGGCCGCAGAACGGCGCCGAGCTGAAGGACCAGGTCCTCAAGCTCGTCTCCTCCCCGAACCAGGCCTCGAAGTCCTGGATCACGGACCAGTACGACCGGTTCGTGCAGGGCAACACGGTCCTGGCGCAGCCCGAGGACGCGGGCATGGTCCGCATCGACGAGGAGACCAACCTCGGCGTGGCCATGGCGACCGACGGCAACGGCCGGTACGCCAAGCTCGACCCGTACACGGGTGCGCAGCTCGCGCTGGCGGAGGCGTACCGCAACGTCGCCGCCTCCGGTGCGAAGCCGCTGGCGATCTCGGACTGCCTGAACTTCGGTTCGCCCGAGGACCCGGCCGTGATGTGGCAGTTCGCCGAGGCCACCCGTGGTCTCGCGGACGGCTGCTTCCAGCTGGGCACCCCGGTCACCGGTGGCAACGTCTCGCTCTACAACCAGACGGGCGAGACCGCGATCCACCCGACGCCCGTCGTGGCCGTCCTCGGTGTGATCGACGACGTCAACCGCCGCACCCCGATCGCCTTCGCGGAAGAGGGCCAGCTCCTCTACCTGCTCGGCGACACCAAGGAGGAGTTCGGCGGCTCGGCCTGGTCCGAGGTGATCCACCAGCACCTCGGCGGCATGCCGCCGGCCGTGGACCTCGACCGGGAGAAGCTGCTCGGCGAGATCCTCATCTCGGCCTCCCGCGACGGCATGATCGACGCGGCGCACGACCTGTCCGACGGCGGTCTCGTGCAGGCGGTCGTCGAGTCCTGCCTGCGCGGCGGGAACGGCGCGCGCCTGGTCGTCCCGGAGGGCCTGGACGCCTTCACGTTCCTCTTCAGCGAGTCGGCCGGCCGTGCGGTCGTCGCCGTCCCGCGCAGTGAGGAGCTCCGCTTCACCGACATGTGCGGTGCGCGGGGTCTGCCGGCGACCCGGATCGGTGTCGTCGACGGTGACGCGGTGGACGTGCAGGGCGAGTTCAGCCTCTCCCTGGAGGAGCTGCGCGCCGCGCACGAGGCGACGATTCCGGGCCTGCTGGCCTGACGTTTCCCGGTGTGAGCCCCCGTCCTTCCGGGAAGGGCGGGGGCTCCGCGCTGCCGTCAGTCGTCCAGCGACATGAAGGCGTCGGCCTCCTCGATGTCCTCGACGCATTCGTCGATGTCGGAGGCCTTCCCTCCGATGAGGGTGAAGAAGAGGCCGCCCCGCATCTCGATCCCCCGGTCGCCGTGCTCGGCGTACCACTTGTGGGTCGCGATGACATGGCCCCGCCCGTCAGGGAAGACGCCCTCGAGTTCGGTGCGCAGGGTGCCGCCGGTGTACTCGGAGAGGTCCCGGAAGTGGGCGAGGACGTTGTCGCGGCCCTTGAAGTGCCCGCCGAACCGGGTGCTGCCGGGCGAGTGGTAGGTGCAGTCGCTGGTCAACAGGGAGGCCATGGTCTCCATGTCGCCCTTGCTGAACGCTTCGTAGCCCCGGCGCACCAGGGCGGCATCGGGGTGCTCGTGATGGGTCATGGTCCCGTCGCCTGCTTTCGCTGCGATTGGCTCCGTTCCTTCCAGTCTCGGGGCTAGCCTCGGGCCATGCCACCCGCCAAGAAGCGCCCCCGCAGGTACGACTCCGCGAAGACCCGGGCCGCCGTCCTGGCCCAGTTCGGGCACGTCACCGATGCCGTACGCGGGCTCACGCCGGACCAGTCGGCCCGTCCCACGCACCTGGGGGAGTGGACGGTCGCCGATCTCGCCGGGCACGTCGCGTGGATCGCCGACTCGCTGGCCCGCGGCCTCGACCGGCCGCCCGCGGCCGAGGGGAAGCTCCTTCCGCACGACTGGCCCTTCACCACGGTCGCGCTGGCCGGGAAGATCTCCGACGCGGCGCGCGAGACGCTCACGGGGGCGCCCGTCCCCGAGCTGTACGAGCGGGCCGGCGCCCGGCTCACGGAGGCGCTGGACAGGTACGGCGACGACCACGTGCTCGACCTGTGGATCGGACCGATGCGCCTGGGGGACTTCCTCGTCACCCGTACCGTCGAACTCGTCGTCCACACCGACGACTTGAACCGGGCCGCCGGTCTCGACATCCCCTTCGACCGGCAGGCGCTCGCCGCCTGCACCCGACTGCTCGCCGACGCGCTCGCCGTGAAGGCGCCCGGCGGCGCGGTCGAGGTGCGGATCCCGCCGTTCGCGGTGGTGCAGTGCGTGGAGGGCCCCCGGCACACCCGGGGCACCCCGCCGAACGTGGTGGAGACGGACCCGCTGACCTGGATCAGGCTCGCCACGGGCCGTACGGAGTGGGCGGCGGAACTGGACGAGGCGCACGTCAGCGCGAGCGGCGAGCGGGCGGACCTGAGGGACCTGCTGCCCCTCATGGGCTAGCGGCAGGAACCGTACGGCGGCTCCTTCCGTCCCACCGACATGCCGAAGCCACGCGCACTCGCCGTCCTGGTCCCCCTCCTGCTGCTCACCGCCTGCGGTACTGAGGGAGGCGCCGGGTCCGGCGGCGCGGACACCGTCTCCCCGGACCTGCCGGTCGCCGGCACGCACTGGACGGTCGACTCCGTCACGGTCGACGGCCGCAGGTCCACCGCGCCCGACGGCGCCCGCGTCGACTTCGAGGAGGACGGCCGGGCCCAGGGGAGCGGCGGCTGCAACGCCTTCGGCGCCTCCTTCGCCGTGCAGGGGGACACCCTCACCGTCACCCGGCACGAGGTCACCACGATGGCCTGCTCCGGCGACCGGGCCGGCTTCGAGCCGGAGTTCCTGAAGGCCTTCTCCGGCCCGCTGAAGGGGACCCTCAAGGGCGAGGACCTGCGGCTGACCTCGCCCGACGGCCAGAACGTCCTGGAGCTGACCGCCGAGCCGGCCGTCCCCCTGCGCGGCACCACCTGGAAGATCGACGGGCTGGTCTCGGGCGACACGGCCTCCTCCCTGCCCGCCGGCAGCGGGGACAAGGCCCGGTTCGTCATCGGTGCTGACGGCCGGATCACCGGCAACCTCGGCTGCAACAACTTCTCCGCGACCGCCCGCCTCGACGAGAAGGCCAGGACCCTCACCGTCGAGGGCCCGGCGGCGACGACCCGGATGATCTGCACCGGCCCGCAGATGAACCTGGAGACGAGGCTGTACGAGCTCCTCGACGGCCCGCTCACCTATCGGCTGAACCACCGAACCCTGACGCTCACCGACGCCTCCCACGAGGGCCTCACGGCGGCCGCGACCGCCCGCTGAGCGGCCGCCGACTGCGGCGTCCGTCACATCGCGGGACCGCCCCGGGCCTGGTACGAGCGTCCGCTCGACGGGGCCCGGGGGTCGGAATCCCTTACCCCGCCTGCTTCGTGGGCCCCTTCAAGCGGGAATCGATCATTTGGTGCGATCGCACGAGTGCGGGCACCTCGGCATTTCGCCAATTCGGACCAGTGGTCGAGCCCGTCTACACTCGGAAACGTGCCACGCGGAGACGGTCGACTCAATCACGATCTGCTCCCCGGTGAGAAAGGCCCCCAGGACGCTTGTGGCGTCTTCGGTGTCTGGGCTCCGGGTGAAGAGGTCGCAAAGCTCACGTACTTCGGGCTCTACGCCCTCCAGCATCGGGGTCAGGAATCCGCGGGAATCGCGGTAAGCAACGGCTCCCAGATCCTCGTCTTCAAGGACATGGGACTTGTCTCCCAGGTCTTCGACGAGACTTCTCTCGGTTCCCTCCAGGGTCATATCGCGGTCGGTCACGCCCGCTACTCGACCACTGGTGCTTCTGTGTGGGAGAACGCGCAGCCGACGTTCCGGGCAACCGCCCACGGCTCGATCGCGCTCGGCCACAACGGCAACCTGGTGAACACGGCGCAGCTCGCCGAGATGGTCGCCGACCTCCCGAAGAAGGAGGGCCGCACCAACAGGGTCGCCGCCACCAACGACACCGACCTGGTCACCGCGCTCCTCGCGGGCCAGGTGGACGAGGACGGCACGCCGCTCACCATCGAGCAGGCGGCCGCGAAGGTCCTCCCCGACGTCCGGGGCGCCTTCTCCCTCGTCTTCATGGACGAGCACACGCTCTACGCGGCCCGTGACCCGCAGGGCATCCGCCCGCTGGTCCTCGGCCGTCTGGAGCGCGGCTGGGTGGTCGCCTCCGAGTCCGCCGCCCTCGACATCTGCGGCGCCAGCTTCGTCCGCGAGGTCGAGCCGGGCGAGATGATCGCGATCGACGAGAACGGCATCCGCACCTCGCGATTCGCGGAAGCGAAGCCCAAGGGCTGTGTCTTCGAGTACGTGTACCTGGCCCGTCCCGACACGGACATCGCCGGCCGGAACGTGTACCTCTCCCGCGTGGAGATGGGCCGCCGCCTCGCCAAGGAGGCGCCGGTCGAGGCCGACCTGGTGATAGCGACGCCGGAGTCCGGCACCCCGGCCGCCATCGGCTACGCCGAGGCCTCGGGCATCCCCTTCGGCGCGGGCCTGGTGAAGAACGCCTACGTCGGGCGCACCTTCATCCAGCCCTCCCAGACCATCCGCCAGCTGGGCATCCGGCTGAAGCTGAACCCCCTCAAGGAAGTCATCAAGGGGAAGAAGCTCGTGGTCGTCGACGACTCGATCGTCCGCGGCAACACCCAGCGCGCCCTGGTCCGGATGCTCCGCGAGGCCGGTGCGGCCGAGGTCCACATCCGGATCTCCTCGCCGCCGGTCAAGTGGCCCTGCTTCTTCGGCATCGACTTCGCGACCCGCGCGGAGCTGATCGCCAACGGGATGTCGGTCGACGAGATCGGCAAGTCGCTGGGCGCGGACTCGCTCTCGTACATCTCCCTGGAGGGGATGATCGAGGCGACCACGATCCAGAAGCCGAACCTCTGCCGTGCCTGCTTCGACGGCGAGTACCCGATGGAGCTCCCGGACCCCGAGCTGCTCGGCAAGCAGCTCCTGGAGACCGAGCTGGCCGCAGGACCGGCCGCCACCGCGGCCTCCGACGCCCTCCGTCGCCCGTAAGACCCCCGCTGCCCGCGCCGCGACCCGCGGCGCGGGCGGTACGAGCAGTACGACGACACGAAAGCTCTGAACCCATGTCTCAGACCACCGGTGCCAGCTACGCGTCCGCGGGCGTCGACATCGAAGCGGGCGACCGCGCCGTCGAGCTCATGAAGGAGTGGGTGAAGAAGACGCAGCGCCCCGAGGTCCTCGGCGGCCTCGGCGGTTTCGCCGGCCTCTTCGACGCCTCCGCCCTCAAGCGCTACGAGCGTCCGCTGCTCGCCTCGGCGACCGACGGCGTCGGCACGAAGGTCGACATCGCCCGCCAGATGGGCGTGTACGACACGATCGGCCACGACCTGGTCGCGATGGTCATGGACGACATCGTCGTCTGCGGCGCCGAGCCGCTCTTCATGACCGACTACATCTGCGTCGGCAAGGTCCACCCCGAGCGGGTCGCCGCCATCGTCAAGGGCATCGCCGAGGGCTGCGTCCTCGCCGGCTGCGCTCTGGTCGGCGGCGAGACGGCGGAGCACCCGGGCCTCCTCGGCCCGGACGACTTCGACGTCGCCGGCGCGGGCACGGGCGTCGTGGAGTACGACCGGCTGCTCGGCGCCGACCGCATCCGTACGGGGGACGCGGTCATCGCCATGGCCTCCTCGGGCCTTCACTCCAACGGGTACTCGCTCGTCCGGCACGTGGTCTTCGACCGTGCCGGCATGACCCTCGACCAGCAGGTCGAGGAGCTCGGCCGGACGCTCGGCGAGGAGCTCCTGGAGCCCACGAAGATCTACTCGCTCGACTGCCTGGCCCTCACCCGGACCACGGACGTCCACGCCTTCAGCCACATCACGGGCGGCGGCCTCGCCGCCAACCTGGCCCGGGTGATCCCGGACGGGCTGCACGCCACGGTCGACCGTTCGACCTGGACGCCGGGCGCGATCTTCGACCTGGTCGGCAAGGCCGGTCAGGTGGAGCGCCTGGAGCTGGAGAAGACCCTGAACATGGGCGTCGGCATGATGGCCGTCGTGCCGGCCGAGTCCGTGGACGTGGCCCTGGCGACCCTGGAGGACCGCGGGGTCGAGGCCTGGGTCGCGGGCGAGATCACCGAGCGCGGGGCGCACACGAGCGGCGCCGAGCTGGTGGGCGACTACGCGAAGTAATAGTCACGAGAAGTGCGAGGCGGGGCGCTCCTGAGGGGCGCCCCGTCGGCGTATCCGCGCGCCCAGGGGCTCCTGTGCGCGGACAGCACAGAAACCCGGCCGGGTGACCCCGGTCCGGGTTTCGGTGATTCAGAAGGTCAAGCGCGACGCGGGGACGCAGAGGGACCGGACTCGTCGTCCTCGTCCTCGTCGTCCGTGTTGTAGAGATCCGCGTACTGGGCGTACGGGTCGTCTTCCTCGTCGTCGTCTTCGAACGGCTCGCCATTCGGCGGCTGGCTCGAAGTCGAAGCGCCCAGCTCATTGGCCAGACGCGTCAGGTCTGTCCCGCCGCTGCTGTACTTCAGCTGGCGGGCGACCTTGGTCTGCTTGGCCTTTGCCCGGCCGCGCCCCATGGCTCGACCCCCTCGGTGACGGGGCTCGTCGGCCCCAGAGTCTTGACACGCGTTCATGATTCGGAACGGACTCTCGGTAGAGAGACCGGTCCGTAGGGCTTCAACGGTACCTGTTTCCGCGGGTCTACGGTACGCCGCGCGCATCACATACCCCGGTACAGAACCTTCGAGGTGCCCTTTCCTCGCTGGTCAATCGCGATTTTAACCTCTTCTTGAGGGCCGACCCGCCGATGGGCGTGAGCGAAGTCTCTCCGTGGACCTCGCTCGGTCGCCCCGGCGGCGGGCCGGACCCCTGCGCGGATCAGCCGCGGCGGGCGTCCGCCATGCGCTGCTCGGCGATCCGGTCGGCCGCGGCGGCCGGCGGAATGCCGTCGGACTTCGCACGTGCGAAGATCTCCAGGGTGGTGTCGAAGATCTTCGTCGCCTTGGCCTTGCAGCGGTCGAAGTCGAAGCCGTGCAGCTCGTCGGCGACCTGGATCACGCCACCGGCGTTGACCACGTAGTCGGGCGCGTAGAGGATGCCGCGCGCCTCCAGGTCCTTCTCGACGCCCGGGTGCGCCAGCTGGTTGTTGGCCGCGCCGCAGACGATCTTCGCGGTGAGGACCGGGACGGTCTCGTCGTTGAGGGCGCCGCCCAGCGCGCAGGGGGCGTAGACGTCGAGGCCCTCGACGCGGATCAGGGCGTCGGTGTCGGCGACGACGGTGACCTGCGGGTGCTTGTCGGTGATCCGGCGCACCGACTCCTCGCGCACATCGGTGATCACGACCTCGGCGCCGTCCTCCAGGAGGTGCTCGACGAGGTAGTGGCCGACCTTGCCGACGCCCGCGACGCCGACCTTGCGGCCGCGCAGCGTCGGGTCGCCCCACAGGGTCTGCGCGGCGGCGCGCATGCCCTGGAAGACGCCGAAGGCGGTGAGGACGGAGGAGTCGCCGGCGCCGCCGTTCTCGGGGGAGCGACCGGTGGTCCACTGGTTGGTGCGGGCGACGACGTCCATGTCGGCGACGTAGGTGCCGACGTCGCAGGCCGTGACGTACCGGCCGCCGAGGGAGGCCACGAAGCGGCCGTAGGCGAGGAGGAGCTCCTCGCTCTTGATCTTCTCCGGGTCACCGATGATGACGGCCTTGCCGCCGCCCAGGTCGAGTCCGGCCATGGCGTTCTTGTACGACATGCCGCGCGACAGGTTGAGCGCGTCGGCGATCGCCTCGGCCTCGGTGGCGTACGGGTAGAAGCGGGTGCCGCCGAGGGCCGGGCCCAGGGCGGTGTTGTGGATGGCGATGACGGCCTTGAGGCCGGTGGCGCGGTCCTGGCAGAGCACGACTTGCTCGTGGCCACCCTGCTCCGAGTGGAACAGGGTGCTCAGGACGTCAGCAGGAACGCCGGTCACATCGGTCACGGTGGTGACTCCCAAGTACGAAGCGGCGGTTTGCGGCCCTCTCTACGGGTGGGGGAGGACCGGTTCGGCAAGAGGGTAAGTCCTACCTGGGCGTAGATCGGTCGCAGTGCTGAGGATCACCCCCTCGCGGAGTACCTCCGTGGAAGGATTTGCGACATGTCGGTCGCTCCCACGGTCCCCGTTCCCTACGCGTCCTATCTGCGGGTGTACGAGCCGCTGGCCGCGTTCCCCGAGCCGGAGCGGTCCCACTGGGCCCGGTACGCCCGCCGGCCGCGCACCCCGGGGGCGCAGGAGGAGCTGCGGCGCTCGCTCGCGGACCTGCTGCCGATGCCCCCGGTGCCGGTGCCGGTCCACGAGAGCGGGGAGGCCTTCGTCGCGCACCTGGACGGGGTGGTGGTGATCTGCCCGTGGCGGACCCGGCTGCGGGGCTGGCTGGCCATGGAGGAGCTGGCGGCCGGTCCGTACCCGGCGCCGGTGCTCGACGCGATGCTGCCGCCGGTGGTGCGCCAACAGGTGGCCGGCGACTACGAGCGGTGGCTGCTGCGGAACCCGGACGCCCGGCCGTGGATCCGTACCGGGGTGTGGCAGGTGCCGCTGCGCTGGTTCGCGCTCTTCGGGGACGAGGACAGGGAGTACGAGCCGGGGGACCGTGCGGCGGGCCGGGCGCCGGTGCTCCGCTACCGGACGACGATGGCGCAGGCGCGGCGGCGGCTCGCGCGGGCACTGAAGGCGCTGCGGGAGTCGATCGACGACGGTCCGATGACGGAGGGTCTGATCGAGGTGGGGCGCTGGCTGGAGGAGTTCCACCCGCGGGCGCTCGTGGAGTTGGACTTCGGGGGCCTCGTGCACGCGCTGCCGGCCCGGTGGCTGGCGGAGGACCGCTCGGCGGCCCGACTGGCGGAGGGGATCGCCGCGCTGAAGGCCGGGGACGGCGAGGCGGCGAGCGAGGTGTACGGACGTCTCGCGGAACGCTGGCGGGCGGTCAGGGACCTGCGGTTCGCGAACTGACATCAGTCGGACAGATTCGTCAGGTCGGTATCGACAAGACATGTCAGGCGGGTGTAAATGATCTTCAGGCGACCGGGTGACACCGTGCAGGGACGTTGGTCCCGATCCGGGCCTTTGGCTCAAGCGTGACGGACAGCACGTAACGCACCCTTGCGTCGATCGCCCACCCTCGTGCCAAAATAGGACAAGGAGTCCGGGGAGGGTTCCTTCCGCCCAAGTTCGGGCGGAACGCTCAGCATTGCACTCTATGGGGGGTCTGAGGACTCCTGATCGCTCTGTGACTGATCGTCACAGCGGTGTGACTGTCCGTTATGGCATGGTCAGTCGACTTCCGCCGCTGATGAACACCTGCGAGGGCAATTCCATCGGTTTGGCCGACGCGGCTGGACGGATGGTGTAGTTGTAGTGCCGAGGACAAGCCGTTCGTCCTATAACCGACTCGACCCGCTTCTGCCATTTCGGGCAAGGCGGGTCAAGGTGCAGAATTTAGAGGAAAGAACCGAGATTGGTTCGGTTCTCCCGAGGAGGCCGCTCATGACCGCTCGCACCCCTGATGCCGAGCCGCTGCTGACCCCTGCCGAGGTTGCCACGATGTTCCGCGTGGACCCGAAGACGGTGACCCGTTGGGCAAAGGCGGGCAAGCTCACGTCCATCCGCACCCTGGGTGGGCACCGCCGGTACCGCGAGGCCGAGGTTCGCGCTCTGCTGGCGGGCATTCCGCAGCAGCGCAGCGAGGCCTGAGGTCGCGCAGAACCCTGCAGAACCCTGCAACACCCCGTAACACCGGGCCCGTCCGGATCCCCCAATCCGGTCGCCCACCCCTAGTACTGCCGACGGACTCCTGCCCCAACAGGTCTTCGTCAACGATCGCGCTGGACTCCGCCGGGTCCAGCGCGATCTTTTTTGTGCCCGGCGCCACACTCTCTCCGGAGTGGTGCAATTGCACATATTAAATCGGGGCGGTGTAGGGAGGGTGTAAGTGTGGTCGTTCCTGAAACGGTTTCAGTGACACCCGTCACATCGGCGAAGTCTTGCCAAGGAACAGCCTCCCACTTCGCGGAGCGCCCCCAACCCGCCGTTGGTCATGGGTCGGTGGGACTTTCGTCCTCACTGCTCTCCGCGCTCTCCGTCGCCGCCTCCGCGGCCTCCGCCTCCGTCGGCCCTTCCGGCTCGGGGAGCTCCATGGCGAGCCGCAGGAGGCGATGGCAGACCGCGCACTGGCGGGTGAGGTGTCCGTACCGCGACGCGGCCGCCAGATGGGCGCGCAGCAGTGCTCGTGTGTCATGCCGTGCTGCGGACGCCGCGGCCATGCGCGACCACCTCCGGTGTGGGCCCCCGATTCCCTGAAGTCCGGGGTACCGGCGGGCGCGCGGCCCCGTCAAGACACGGGAACACAACGAAGGCCCGCATCTCGCGATGCGGGCCTTCGTGAAAAGCGACTCTGACGGGACTTGAACCCGCGACCTCCACCTTGACAGGGTGGCGAGCTAACCAACTGCTCCACAGAGCCTTGCTTGCAGCCCCTCGTAAGCGGCTGCGAACAAGACTGTACAGCAGGTCAGGGGGTCTGGTCGAACTCGCGATGGGCGAGGTCCCGCTTACGGATCTCTACGGGGCCGCCGCGTCGATCGCCTTCACGATCCGCTTGTCCGAGATCGGGTACGCCGTGCCCAGCGCGTGCGCGAAGTAGCTCACCCGCAGCTCCTCGATCATCCAGCGGATGTCGGTGACCTCGGACGGCACCGGACGCCCCTTCGGGAGCTGCTCCAGGAGCCAGGCGTACTCGTCCTGCATCTCCTGGACCTTCTCCATCCGGGTGGTGTCCCGCTGGACCCCGGTCGGCATCTGCTGGAGCCGCCGGTCCACCGCCACCAGGTAGCGCATCAGGTCCGGGAGCCGCTTCAGGCCCGTACGGGTGACGAAGCCGGCCGGCATCAGCCAGGCGAGCTGCGCCTTCACGTCGGTCAGGTTGTTGATCAGGGCCAGGCTGTTCGTCGACTTCAGCCGGCGCTCGCACGCCTGCCAGGCCGCCAGGATCTGCTGGACCTGGCCCACCGTCCGCACCGTCGTGTCGACGAGGTCCGCGCGGACCTTGTCGTACAGCTTCCGGAAGGACTCCTCGTCCCAGGCCGGGCCGCCGTGGTCCGCGATCAGCTTGTCGGCCGCGGCGGTGGCACAGTCGTCGAAGAGGGCCTGGATCGAGCCGTGCGGGTTCGACGACAGGGCCAGCTTCTGCTGGTTGGTCAGCTTGTCCGAGGCGAACTTCGCCGGGTTCACCGGGATGTTCAGCATGATCAGCTTCCGGGTACCCCGCCACATCGCCTGCGCCTGCTCGGCCTCCGAGTCGAAGAGCCGCACGGCCACGCTGTCGCCCTCGTCGACCAGCGCCGGGTACGCCTTGACCGGCTGCCCACCGCGCTTGGTCTCGAAGACCTTCGTGAGCGTCCCGATCGTCCAGTCCTTGAGGCCCGTGCGCTCCAGGGAGGGCCCGGAGCCGTCCGGGCCGCCCGTGGCCGCCGCGGCGGCCTTGGAGAGCGCCTGACGGGCCTTGGGGCGCAGCTTCAGGCGCAGCGTCTCCAGGTCCTTGTCCTCGGCCAGCTTCCGGCGCCGCTCGTCGACGATCCGGAAGGTCACCTTGAGGTGCTCGGGGACCTTCGCCCAGTCGAAGTCCTCCGCCGTCACCGGGACGCCGACCATCCGCTGGAGCTCCCGGGCGAGCGCGCCCGTCAGCGGCTCCTGGACGGGGACCACGGAGTCCAGGAAGCGGGTCGCGAAGTTCGGCGCCGGGACGTAGTGGC
>NZ_MWIG01000019.1:0-31753 GCF_002156145.1 Streptomyces sp. NRRL B-24572
GATGAAGCCGTTCGCCTCGCGCTCACCGCAGGTGCGCACGTCCACGACGACCGGCGGCAGCTCTCCCGCGAGGGCGGTGCGCAGGTGTGCGGCGGTGACCCGGCTCGCGGGGGAGACCTCGCCGGCCAGGGCCTCCAGGGCGTCCTCGGGGTTGCGCAGATGGCCGGCGACCCGGTCGAAGCCGATCCGGGCGAGACGGGTGACGACCTCCTCCCCCCGGTTCTGCGCCGCCATGAGGAGCAGTTCGGCGGCCGGGTGGAGAACGGTGCCGGCCTGCTCGGCGAAGCGGCCGTCCGCGGGCACGTTCACCGCGCCGCGCAGATGCCCGGCCGCGAACTCCTGCGGGTCGCGTGCGTCCACCACGATCGCGCCGGCGGCCCGCAGTTCGGTGAACTCGGCGAGCGCCGGCGGGCGGGGTGCCGACGCGTCGTAGCGGGCCCGGTCCTTGCGGTTGAGCTCGGCGTCGTACGCGAAGTACCCGGGCGCGGCCGGCTGGCCGGCGGTGACGAGCGCGACGAACTCCTCGCGGCCCATCGGCGCGCAGGCGTAGTTGGTCGCCCGCTGTTCGCCGATCGTCGACTGCTTCTCCGTGGACAGGTTCTTGCCGCAGGCCGATCCGGCGCCGTGGGCGGGGAAGACCCGCACCTCGTCCGGCAGCCCCATCAGCTTGTTCTGCACGCTGTCGTGCGGCATCGCGCCGAGCTCCTCGGCGGTCACGCCCACCGAGGCGAGCAGATCGGGGCGGCCGACGTCGCCGATGAACAGCGCGTCACCGGTCAGCACGCCGTACGGCACCTCGTCGTCGGCCCGCTCGTACACGAGGACGCTGATCGACTCCGGCGTGTGCCCGAAGGTCTCCAGGATCTCCAGGGCGACGTCGCCGAGGGAGATCCGCTCGCCCTCGGCGAGCTCGCGGATCGGGTACTCGGTCTCGGCGCGGCGGCCGTAACCGATCCAGGCGCCGGTCTCGTCCGCCATCTCCAGATGGCCGGCGGCGAAGTCGGCGTGGAAGTGGGTGTTGACGACGCCGACCACCGTGAAGCCGTGCGCGGCGGCGTCGGCCTTCGGCCGCACCGTCGAGTCCCCGTCCGCGCGGCCGGCGGCGCGACGCCGGCGCAGAACCGTGGCATGAGCACGTAGATTTTGCCGTCCCGTGGTTGCCGCCCCGACGTGCCGGTCGGAATCTTGGTCACCATGCCCTCGGGCAGCCGGTACTGCTGGTCACGGGGGGTGCAAGCGGCCCTCCGCCCTGAGCGGGGAATGTTCATGCACCTCGAGTTCCGCCACCTTCGTGTCCTGCTCACCGTCGCCGAGGCCGGCAGCATCCGCAAAGCCGCCGCACGGCTGCAGCTCTCCCAGCCCGCCACGAGCGCCCAGCTGAAACGGATCGAGCACGAGCTGGGCGGCCCGCTCTTCACCCGCAGCGCCGAGGGCGTGAAACCGAACGAGACCGGTCAGTACGTCCTGCGCTGCGCACGTGACCTCGTGGTCGGCTTCGACCGGCTGCGCGAGCACGCGCGATCGGCCGCCGAGGCGGACCGGGGGGCCGCCTCGCCGCTCCGGGCGGGCGGAACCGCCGGCCCCCTGGTGTCGCTGCTGGTCTCCACCCTCTTCGAGCTCGTTCCGGAACGCCGGCTCGGCATAGACGCCCGCCGATCCGTACACACCCTGGTGAAAGCGTTGAGCCAGTCGAAATGCGACATCGCGGTCTTCGGGGAGTTCCCGGGCTTCCCCCTCCCGGTCGGCGAATCGGTGGTCACGCGCACGCTGCTGCGCGAGCCGGTCTTCGTCCTGCTCGCCGAGGACCATCCCCTCGCACGCCAGGAGAGCGTCGGCCTGCGCGAACTGAGGGACGAGGAGTGGGTCATGCCGGAGGCCGACGAGAGCGGTGTGCACGCCTACCTCCATCTCACCTGCCAGTCGGCGGGATTCACTCCGCGGATCGCGCACGTGACGCCGGACCTGTCCGTGGCGCAGATCCTGGTCGCCGGCCGGCGTGCGGTCTGCGGCGTGTGGCCGAGTGCCGATGTCCCGGCCCAGGGCACCGTGCTGCGGCCGCTCGTGGACGTGCCGTTCCACCGGCGGCTGCAACTGGCCTGGAACACGGCATCGGTCCCGGCCGAGCTCGCCGACGCGGTGGGCGAGCGTCTGCTGGCCGCGTATCTGTCGCTCGTGCGGCAGCGGCCGCAGTACCTGGCCTGGTGGGAGGACGGCGGCGAGGAGTTCGCCCTCGGCGCCGCGGAGGGGTGACCGTCCAAGTCGTCGTTCCCCGTGCCGCATGACGTGCGGGTGGCCGTCCGGGCCGCGGTTCCCCGTGCCGCATGACGTGCGGGTGGCCGTCCGGGCCGCGGTTCCCCGCGCCGTACGACTCGCGGGTGGCCGTCCGGGCCGCCGTGCGCCGCACCGTATAACTCCACAGTTGTAGCCCACATGGGATCGCGTCAGGAACATGTCACCTGGTGAACACTTCGCGTCAACGTCCCAGGACGTCGTCACCCCCCACGACGAGCGAAGGAAACGCCCCGTCATGTCCCGTTCCCTCCTTGCCCTCTCCACGATGGTCGCCGCCGCCGTCATCACCACGGGCGCGGTCGCCGTACCGGCGTACTCGCAGCCCGACGCGGTGCAGCACGGAACCTCCGTCCGCGACACGGCGATATCCCGGGCCGAGGCCAACGTGACCCGGAACGCGGCCACCTTCGGCTTCGGAGCGGGCCAGAAGCTCCACGTCAAGGACGTCGTGATCGACGCCGACGGCACCCAGCACGTCCGCTTCGACCGGACCTACCGCGGCCTCCCCGTCGTCGGAGGCGACTTCGTCGTCCACCAGAAGGCCGACGGCTCGCTCAAGGGATCCACCCACGCCAAGGCCCGCAAGGTGGCGCTCGGCTCCGTCACCCCCGCCGTCGACGCCAAGGACACCGCGGCCGGCGCCCTCAAGCGCTCCAACGGACTGGTCCGCGACGCCGAGTCCACCCCTGAGCTGATCGTCTGGGCCGCCGACGGCACCCCCCGCCTGGCCTGGCGCACCACCGTGCAGGGCCTGGGCGACAAGGGCCAGCCGCACGGCGAGGTCTTCGTCACCGACGCCACCACCGGCGCCGCGATCGAGAACTACGACGCCGAGCACGAGGCGACCGGCACCGGCCACTCGGAGTACACCGGTGACATCAGCATCGACACCACCCTGCAGTCCAACGGCACCTACGCCCTGATCGACCCGCTGCGCGGCCACATCACCAAGGACGCGCACAACGTCTCGTCCTCGTCCCTGAACGCCTCCTCCGGCACGCTGTTCACCGACGCCGACAACATCTGGGGCGACGGGAAGAAGTTCTCCACCGACCGCGCCACCGCCGCCGTCGACGCGCACGCCAACACCGCGAAGACGTTCGACTACTACAAGGCCACCTTCGGCCGCAACGGCATCAAGAACGACGGCCGCGGCGCCACCGTCTTCGTCCACGTCGGCACCAACTGGGACAACGCCCAGTGGTCGGACTCCTGCTTCTGCATGATGACCGGCGACGGCAACGGCACCACCGACCCCGAGCAGGTCGACCTCGACACCATGGGCCACGAGATGACCCACGGCGTCACCTCGGCCACCGCCAACCTGCGCTACAGCGGTGAGTCCGGCGGCCTGAACGAGGCCACCAGCGACATCCTCGGCACGATGGTCGAGTGGTACGCCAACAACCCGATCGACACCCCCGACTACCTCTTCAGCGACCAGTCCACCCCGCCGTGGCTGCGCCGCTTCGACAAGCCGTCCCTGGACGGCCGCTCCGCCGACTACTGGTCGAAGTCCGTCGGCCGGCTCGACGTGCACAACTCCTCGGGCGTCGGCAACCACTGGTTCTACCTCGCCAGCGAGGGCAGCGGCGCCAAGACCATCAACGGCGTCTCCTACAACAGCCCGACGTACAACGGTTCCACCGTCACCGGCATCGGCAACCAGAAGGCCTCCGCCATCTGGTACCGGGCGCTGACCGTCTACATGACCTCCACCACCGACTACAAGGGCGCCCGCACCGCGACCCTGAACGCGGCGAAGGACCTGTACGGCGCCACCAGCCCCGAGTACGCCACCGTGGCAGCCGCCTGGAGCGCGGTCAACGTCCTCTGACGCACCGACGCACCAGTCGATCCGGGGCCGGTCCGCCCCTGATCACCCTCCCGGGCCCCGTCGCGACGACGGGGCCCGAGGAGTGTCAGGGGCACGAGAACGCGAACACGCCGTTTGCCGGACCGGCAACAGCAGTGGCGTGACCGGGACGCAGTGGGCGACGGTGGGCCCATGACCGACGACAACGCAGCGGGACCGCCCGCCTTCCCCGCCCCTTCGCCCGCCGACGGATACGTCGGAGACCCCGCGGTGCGGGCGAAGTGGGACGACCTCTACGCCGACCGGCAGCAACTCTGGAGCGGCCGGCCCAACGGCGCGCTCGTCGCCGAGGTCGCCGGGCTCACCCCCGGCCGCGTGCTCGACGTCGGCTGCGGCGAGGGCGCCGACGCCGTCTGGCTCGCGCGCGGCGGCTGGGACGTGACCGCGCTCGAGGTCTCGGGCGTGGCGCTGGAGCGGGCGACCGGGCACGCGCGGGACGCCGGCGTCGCCGTCCGCTGGGTCCACGCCACCCTCACGGAGGCGGCGCTCCCGCCGGCCTCCTTCGACCTGGTCTCCGCGCAGTACCCGGCACTGCTGCGCACGGCCGACGCCGCCGCCGAACGCGCCCTGCTCTCGGCCGTCGCGGTCGGCGGTGTGCTGCTGCTCGTCCACCACGCGGGGATGGACACCCGACAGCCGGACGAGGGCGGATTCGACCCGGCCGACTACGTCTGGCCCTCGATGGTCGCGGCACTGCTCGACGAGGACTGGAAGGTGGAGGTGGACGAGCAGCGCCCCCGCGTGGCACCCGAGGGCGGGGCCGGCGCGCACCACACCCACGACCTGGTGCTGCGCGCGCGCCGACTGCGCTGAGCCGCCGAGCCCGGTTCAGCCGTCCAGCGCCGCGTCGAGGGTCGTCGCGGCGGTGATGAGCGCGAGGTGGGTGAAGGCCTGGGGGAAGTTGCCCAGTTGTTCGCCCGTCGGGCCGATCTCCTCGGCGAACAGTCCCACGTGGTTGGCGTACGTCAGCATCTTGTCGAAGGCGTACCGGGCATGCTCCAGGCGGCCGGCCCGGGCCAGCGCGTCCACGTACAGGAAACTGCACAGCGAGAAGGTGCCCTCGGAGCCGCGCAGGCCGTCGGGGGAGGCGGCCGGGTCGTAGCGGTAGACCAGGCTGTCGGAGACCAGCTCGCCGTCCATCGCGTCCAAGGTGGACAGCCAGCGCGGATCGCGGGGCGCGATGAAGCCGGTGACCGGCATCAGGAGCAGCGAGGCGTCCAGTACGTCACTGCCGTAGTGCTGGACGAAGGCCTGCCGCTCGGCGGACCAGCCGTGCTCCATCACCTGGTGCAGCACCGCGTCCCGGGCGGCGGTCCAGCGCGGCAGGTCGGCGGGGCGGCCGAAGTCGACGGCCATCCGCACCGCACGGTCGAAGGCGACCCAGCACATCACCCGGCTGTACGTGAAGTCCTGGCGGCCGCCGCGGGTCTCCCAGATTCCCTCGTCCGGACGGTCCCAGTGCTCGCACAGCCAGTCCACCGCGGCGGCGAAGCGCTGCCAGCCGTCGTAGCCGGCCAGCTGGGTCAGGTCGGGCGCGTGCGCGAAGGCGTAGACGGCCTCGCCGTAGATGTCCATCTGGAGCTGGTCGGCGGCGCCGTTGCCGGCGCGGACCGGGGCCGAGCCGCGCCAGCCCTCCAGATGGTCGAGCACCTCCTCGGCCAGGTGCGGGTCGCCGTCCACCCGGTACATGATCTGCAACGGCTCGCCGCTGACCGTCCCACCGGCCCGGAACCGGGCGCCCAGCCAGCGGCGGAAGGCGTCCGCCTCCTCGGTGAAGCCCAGGTCGACCATGGCGCGCACCGACAGCGAGGCGTCCCGGATCCAGGTGTACCGGTAGTCCCAGTTGCGTTCCCCGCCGACCTGCTCGGGCAGGCCCATGGTGGCGGCGGCCACCGGCGCGCCGGACGGGGCGTACGTGAGCAGCTTCAGCGTGATCGCCGAACGGTTGACCTGCTGCTGCCAGCGGCCGCGGTAGCGGCAGCGGCCGATCCATTCGTGCCAGAACGCGCGGACCGCGCCGAAGGAGGCCCGCAGGCTCGCCTCGTCCGCCGGCGCGGGCGGCTCGGCACCGGGCGCGTCCAGGGTGAGCACGGCGGCGGCGCGCTGACCGGCGGTCAGCTCCACCTCGGCGCGGACGTCCGCGCCGTCGCGCAGCAACGCGACGGCGCCGAGCACCTGGAGGTGCGCGGTGACCGTGGCGCCGGTGAAGCGCGCGGTGGTGCCGTCGAGGACCAGTTCGTGCTCCTCCCGGCCGTAGTCGAACCGCGGCCGGCACTCCACCGTGAAGCGGACCGTGCCGCGGACCACCCGCAGCACCCGGACCAGGGTGTGCCGGTCGGAGGGCACGGTCGGGTCGGCGGCCGGCGGCATGAAGTCGGCCACCTCACCGACTCCGTCGGGGGTGTGGAAGCGGGTGAGCAGCACCGCGCTGTCGGCCAGGTACAGCTGGCGCACCGTCGTGCCCGGCGTCTCGACGGTGATCGAGAAGTGGCCGCCGCGCTCGTGGTCGAGCAGCCTGCCGAAGACGCTGGGCGAGTCGAAACGGGGCGAGCAGAACCAGTCCACCACGCCCTCGGCGGAGACCAGCGCGCACGTCTGCAGATCTCCGACGAGACCGTGGTCGGCGATCGGCGGGTAGCGGTGCATCGGCGGCGTCCTCGTGGCTCAGGGCGGCGGGCGGTCCTCAGCCCCCACCTTCCGCCCGGACGGCACCTGAGGCCATCGGGACTGCGCCGAACAGGGCGTCCGACGGCCGGTCGCCGAGCGCCCCACTCCGTCGGCGGGACCCGGCCCACCGCGTGGACGTCACGCCGTCGTCATGACCCCCGGGCCGCGGAAGGCCGTGACCCCGTCCCGTGGGACCGGTTCACGGAGCCCCGCGTACGACCCCTCCGCCGAGCTCCTCCGCCAGGAGCGCGGCCGTCGCGGCCACCAGCGGGTTGTCGGTCGGGGCGTCCTCCTCCGGCTGGGTGGTGAGGACGGAGAGGACGATCGGCGTGCCGTCCGGCCGCCAGGTGACGCCGACGTCGTTGGCGCCGCCGTGGCGCGGGGAGCCGGTCTTGTCGGCCAGGGCCCAGTCGGCGGGCAGGCCGCGGCGGAACTTCTCGGTACTGGTGGTGTTGCGGAGCAGCCAGTCGGTGAGCCGCGCGCGGTCGTGGGGCTCCAGCGTGTCGCCGAGCACGAGGCGGGCGTAGGAGAGGCCGATGGCGCGCGGGCTGGTGGTGTCGGTGACCCGCCAGGGCTCCGCCGAGTTGAGCTCGGGCTCCCACCGGTCGAGCCGCGTGACGCGGTCCCCGATCGAGCGGCAGAAGCGGGTGACGGCGGTGGGGCCGCCCAGCTCCTTGAGGAGCAGGTTGCCGGCGGTGTTGTCGCTGAAGCGGATGGTGGCGTCGCAGAGTTCGGCGACGGTCATGCCGCCCGCGACGTTCTCGGCGAGCCCCGCGATCAGCGAGAGGCCCGACCTTTCGACGTACGCCTGGGTGTAGTGGATGCGCCGGGCGAGGAACTCCCCGTCGCGGTCGAGGTCGCGCAGGACGGCCGCGGCGGCGAGAGTCTTGAACAGGGAGGCCATCGGGAAGCGCTCGTCCGCCCGGTAGGCCACCGTCCTGCCCGTGCGCATGTCACGGGCGAACACACCGAGGCGCGCCGTGTGCTCCCGCTCCAGGCGCCTCAGCCGCGCGACGGCGCCGCCCGTCTCCGGTAAGGCCTGCGCGGTGCCGCCGCCGAGGGCGAGCGCGGCGGTGAGTGCCGTGCCGACGCCCAGGGCGAGCGCGGTGCGGCGGGACGGGCCGGGTGCGTTGACGTACAAGGTGTCTCCTTCGGAGATGATCACTGTCGTACGTGTACACGCCCCGGCGGCCGGTCCGGTTTCAGCCCAGTTGGCGCCGCACCAGTTCGTGGAAGAGCCCGGTCGTGTCGGCGAGGAGTTCGGCGGGGGTGCCCTCCTGCACGACGCGCCCGTCCGCAAGGGCGATCACCCGGTCCGCGTCCATGATCGTGGACAGGCGGTGGGCGATCACGACACGGGTCGCGTTCAGGGCGCGCGTCGACTCGATCACCGTCCGCTGCGCCTCGTTGTCCAGGGCGCTGGTCGCCTCGTCGAAGAAGAGGACGCGGGGTCTGCGGATGAGCGCCTGGGCGATCATCAGCCGCTGGCGTTGACCGCCCGAGACGGTGCCTCCGCCGTCGGACAGCATCGTGTGCATGCCCATGGGCATGGCCTTGATGTCCTCGGCCAGACCCGCCATCGCCGCGGCGGCCCACACGTCCTCCAGGGGGTACGTCCCGGCGCCGCGGATGCAGTCGAGGACGGAACCGGAGAACGGCTGGGCGTTCTGGAGGACGACGCCGCACTGGCGGCGCACGGCCGCCTGGTCGAGCGCCGCGAGGTCCTGCCCGTCGTACCGCACGGTGCCGGAGACCGGCCGGTCGAAACCGATGAGCAGCCGCAGGAGGGTGGACTTGCCGCAGCCGCTGGCCCCGACGATCGCGACGAACTCGCCCGGCCGCACCCGGAGACCGACCCCGTCGAGGACCAGCGGGCCGTCCTCGGTGTAGCGGTAGGACAGGTCCTCGGCCTCGATCGCCCCGGTCAGCTCGCCCGGCGGGGCGCTGGAGGCACGGACCTCGGGCGTCTCCCGGAACACCGGCCTGATCTGCTCGAACATCGGCTGTACGGCGGCGGCCGAGAGGAGCGCGCCGGTCAGCTGCGTGACGGAGGACAGCATCATCGTGACGGCGGTGCTGAAGGTGAGGAACTCGCTCGCGGACAGCGTGCCGCGGGCCGGACCGGCCAGGAGCGCGAACATCACCAGCGTGCACAGCGGCAGACAGACCGCGCCGAGGACCGCGAGGACGTTCTTGATCCGCCCCACGCGCCGGTGCAGCTCACGGGTACGGGCGAACTGCCCCGCCCAGGCGGCGTACGCGAAGCTCTCGGCCGCCGCGACGCGCAGCTTCGGCAGACCGCGCAGGGTCTGGAAGGCCTGGTTGTCGAGCTTGTTGCCGAGCCGGATCAGCTGCCGCTGGTACCGCAGCTGCCAGAGACCGAGGCCCAGGAAGACCGCGGCCGTGGCGAGCAGCAGGGCGAGCGCGACGAGGGCCAGGGGCACGCTGTAGACGAGGAGCAGCACCAGGTTGACCGTGCCGACGGTGCCCGCCTGGACGACCACCGGACCGATGCCGGACAGGATCCGGCGGATCGCGCTGATGCCCATGGCGGCACTCGCCAGCTCGCCGGTCGAGCGGCCGGTGAAGAACGTCGTCGGCAGGCGGAGCAGACGGTCCCAGACGGCCGGCTGGAGCGTGGCCTCGATGCGCCCCTCCATACGGAGGATCGCGGTGTTCTGGAGCAGCATGAAGGCGGCCGACACGATGCTCGTCGCGATGATCGCGAGGCCGGCCTGGACGATGAGCCCGGTCTCGGCGGCGGGCACGTACGCGCCGAGCACTTTGCCGGTGGCGACGGGGACGAGGGAGCCGAGGACGACCGCGACGAGCCCGCCGAGGAGGAGGTCGCGGAGCTCCGCCCGGGTGCCCCGGACGCTGAACCGGAGCAGGCGCAGCAGGCCGAGCGGCCGGTCGGGCAGCGGCCGGTAGAACATGACGGCGCGCGGCGCGAACGCCGCGGCGGAGGTCCGGCCGACGCGCTCCCGCTCGCCGGTGGCGGGGTCGAAGGCCACGTACCGGCCGCGCCGCCACAGCAGGGCGACGGGGGTTCCGTCCGCCGCGCGGCGGCCCACGAGGGGGCCGCTGTCCTCGCGCCACCAGCCGTCGCCGAGCCGGACGCCCCGGGTGCGGATCCGGGAGGCCAGCGCGATGCGTTCGACGGGGTCGAGGAGGCCGGTCTCCGCGTCGACGGCCGCCGGTTCCGCGAGGGCGATGCGCGCCTCGTCGGCGACGGCCCGGCACACGGCATGGGTCGCGTCGTCGCCCGCACGCTCCGCCGAGGAGGAGCCGCCGGAGCGGCCGATGGAGGCGATCAGGGTGCGGTCCGCGCGCGTGCGGGCCGCCTTCCCCGCCTCGATCCCCGCGGCCGCGCGGTCCTCGTGGTCGCGTTCGAGCTGCTCGATCCAGTCGTCCAGGGCGTACAGCAGCCGGTACTGCTGGTCGACCATGCCCTGCCAGGCCGCGGGGTCGACGAGCAGGGTGCCGGACCCGTGGCCGTGAGCGCTCTCGTACGCGGCTCCGTACACGATGCTGCCGGGAGCGACCTGCATCCAGAGGACGTCGTCGTCGGCCGCGCCGGGGGAGTCGCCGGGGCCGCCGTCCAGGACCGCCTGGTACAGGACGCGCAGCCCGCGCCCGATGCCGAGCGAGAAGGCGTGTTCCAGGGGGCTGAGCGGAACCTCGGCCGGCCTGCCGTACGCGCCCTGGTCCTGGTACCACTGGCCCTCGTACCACTGGCCGCCGTGTCCCTGAACTCCGTGTCCCTGCTCCCCGTACCACTGAGCGGCCGGGTACGGCGGTTCGTGCAGTTCGCGCAGCTCGATCCGGCGCAGCAGGCAGCCCTGCGCGGGCCGGCCGATCAGGGTGTGCGCGGGACCGTCGACCGGGCCGAGCAGCAGCGTGCCCGCTTCGAGACGGCCCAGGAAGTGCCACGGACCGAGCCGCGCCGCGTCGACGGCGAAGAGGTCCACGGCACCGTCCACGACGAGCCACAGCACATGCGGGCCTTCGAGGACGAGGCTGCCCAGGCCGGCGCAGTCGACCGCGGTGCCCAGGGCGCCCAGGGCCGCGACGACCGGATCCGGGGCGCCGCCGCCGTGCCGTACGCCCGCGAGACCGGCGGGCGGCTGGGGGAAGGTCACGTCAGTGCTCCTTGACCAGGTCGGCGTACGCGCCCCGCGCCGCGACGAGCTGCTCGTGGCGCCCGCGCTCCACGACCGTGCCCCGGTCGAGGACGACGATCTCGTCGCTGTCGCGCACGGTGCTCAGCCGGTGGGCGATGACCACGCAGGCGCAGCCGCGCCGCCGCAGGTTGTCGATGACGAGCTGTTCGGTCGCCGCGTCGAGGGCGCTGGTCACCTCGTCGAGGATCAGGACGCTGGGGCGGCGCACCAGGGCGCGGGCGATCTCCAGGCGCTGGCGCTGCCCGCCGGAGAAGTTGCGGCCGTCCTGCTCGACGCGGCTGCGGATGCCGCCGGGGCGGCGGGCGACCACGTCGTACACGGCGGCGTCCTGGAGGGCGGCGACGACGGCCTCGTCGGAGAGGGAGGGGTCCCAGAGCGCCACGTTGTCGCGGACGGTCCCCTCGAAGAGGAACACGTCCTGGTCGACGAAGGAGACGGAGGCCGCGAGGGCACTGCGCGGGATGTCCTCCAGCCGCATCCCGTCGATGCGGATCGCGCCCTCCCACGGTGTGTAGAGGCCGGACATCAGCCGCGAGACGGTGGACTTGCCGCTGCCGGAGCCGCCGACCAGGGCGACCTGCTGCCCGGGGCCGACGGTGAGCGAGAAGTCCTTGAGCAGCGGGACGTCGAGGGGGCTGTAGCCGAAGGTGACGCCCTCGAGCTCGACGTGGCCGGTGAGGCGGCGGGTGGGGGCGTGCGGGGCGCGCCGGGTGTGGACCGGGTCGACGGGGAAGTCCTCGACGTCCCTCAGACGGGCGACGTCGGCGGCGAAGTCCTGGATGCGGCCCGCCACGCCGTTGAGCCGGGTGATCGGCGCGGTGAAGCCGGTCACGAGGGCCTGGAAGGCGACGAGCAGCCCGACGGTGAGGTGCCCCTCCACGGCCCGCAGACCGCCGATCGTGAGGATGAGCGCGCTGTTGAGCGCGGCGAGGGTCGGCGCGACGACCGCCAGCCAGGCGCTGGGCACGCCGAGCCGCTGCTGCACGTCGAGGGTGGTGGCGTGCTGCCCGGCCCAGCGGCGGAAGAAGCCGTCCTCGCCGCCGGTGGCCTTCATCGTCTCGATGAGCTGGAGTCCGCTGTACGCGGTGTTGGTCAGCCGGGCGCTCTCGGCGCGCAGCTTCTGCGTGCCGGTGGCCCGCACGTGGACGACGACGCGCAGGGCGAGGACGTTGAGCAGGGCGATCAGCACGCCGACGACGGTGAGCTGGGGATCGTACGTCCACAACAGCACCGCGTAGAGCAGGACGACGACCGCGTCGACGGCCGCCGCTGCCAGGTCGCGGGCGAGGGTCTCGGCGACGGCGTCGTTGGACTGGAGGCGTTGGACGAGGTCGGCGGGGTTCCGCTGGGCGTAGAAGGCGAGCGGGAGCCGGAGCAGATGCCGCAGGAAGCGGGCGCTGCCCAGGGTGGACGCGATGATGCGCCCGCGCAGCAGATTGGCCTGTTGGAGACCGGTGAGGACCGCGGTGAGGACGAGGGCCGTCGCCATCGCCGCGAAGACCACCCCGAGCAGGGACGTCTGGTTCCCGATGAGGAACATGTCGATGTACGTACGGCTCAGGGCCGGCACCCACGCGCCGACGGCCACCAGGAGAAGACTGGCGACGACCGCGGCGGCCATCGTGCCCGAGGTGCCGCGCAGCCGGGCGGGCAGGGCGGCGAGGACACCCGGCCGGTTTCCGCCGCGGCGGAAACCGGGGCCCGGTTCGAAGGCGAGCACGATGCCGGTGAAGCTGGTGTCGAACTGCTCCATGGGGACGAAACGGCGGCCGCTGCCGGGGTCGTTGACGTACGCGCCGGGGCGGCCGAAGCGGCGGCCCGTGCCCTCGTAGACGACGTAGTGGTTGAACTCCCAGAACAGGACGGCCGGGGCGCGGACCTCGGCGAGCGCGGCCAGGTCCATCTGCATGCCCTTGGCCTGGAGTCCGTAACCACGGGCCGCCTTGAGCAGGTTGCCGGCCCGGGACCCGTCGCGGGACACGCCGCAGGCGATGCGGAGCTCCTCCAGGGGGACGAAGCGGCCGTGGTGGCCGAGCACCATCGCGAGGGCGGCGGCGCCGCACTCGACCGCCTCCATCTGGAGCACGGTGGGCGTGCGGACGGTCCGGGGCCGCCTGCCCTTGACGACGGGCGTACGGCGCCGGGGACGGCCGTCGGGGGTACGGCGTCGGGATGCGCCGGCGGGCGGGAGTCCGCGGCTCGCGCTCCGCTCCCTGCCGCCGGACCGGGCCCGCTTCGGGGAGGCCGCCCGCGAGCCGCTCACGGCAGCAGCCAGTCGACGGGGCGCTGCGCGGTGAGGTGGACGGAGCCGGTGACGGGCGTGCCGGAGACGGGGGCGTGCGGGGGCCCGTCCGTGGAGGACCAGGCGTATCCGGAGGCGGTGGCGGCCGAGCGGTCCAGGGCCACGAGCACCGCGACCGGATCGCCCTGGCGGGAGAACTGCGCGGCGAGCCCGCCGTCGCCGAGGAAGGAACGGAGCTGCGCCTGCGTCTGGGGGGTGCGGCCCACGGCGGTGACCCGGCCGTGGAGCACGCCGAACCGGTCGCGCGGGGCGGACTGGACGCCGAGGTCGACCGGGGCGCCCGCGCGGATCGTGGCGGCGGTGTCGCCCGGCAGGTACAGGACGGCCACCAAGGGGGCGGCCGGGTCGGTCACGCGCTCGACGGTCGCCACGTCGGCACCGGTGGTGACGACCGAACCCAGCCTGGCGTACAGGGTGGTGACGCGGCCGCCGGCGACGGCACGGACGGGCCGGTCGCCCCGCTCCGTGCGAACGGTCAGCAGGGGCGCGCCGGAGGCGACGGACCGGCCCTCCTCGACGAGGACCTCGGTGACCTGGCCGGCGACGGGGCTCTGGAGGAGATACGTTCCCTCGCCGTGGGTGAGGAGCCCGGGAGCGGTCAGCTTGGACGTCACCGAACCGGTGAGGGCCCAGAAGCCCGCGGCGGCCATGACGACGACGGTGACGGCGAGCACGAGGCGGCCCTGCGGGCGCGCGAAACGCACGGGCACGTCGAGTTCTTCGGGCGATTGCAGCTTGGAAAGCGCATTGCGGCGGAACTGCACGGACTATTCCTTCGACTGCATTCTGCAACTTTTCCCGCGGTCGAATACCCGCGGTCGATCTCAGGGGCGACCGTGGATCCCGGAACCGACTCGGTTCCGGGATCCACGGTCGTCATTCGACTACCCGCCTATCGGCCTGCTCGGCCGTTCGGCCGTTTGACCTTTTGGCTTTTCGGCTCAGAGGCCGGCGATGCCGGCGTTCACCGAGACGCCGGAGATGCCGGAGACCAGGCCGGGAACGCCGGCGACGAGGCCCTCGACGCCCTGGACCGTCTGGAGGGAGCCGACGGTGCCGAGGATGTTGGTGACGTCGCCGGTCACAGCGCCGGCGAGGCCGCCGGAGATGGTGACGAGACCACCGGAAACGGCGTCGAGGTCGGCGTCGGAGATCTCAGCGGTCTCAAGGTCGTGACGCATGATGCGCACCCTTCGTTCATGGGGGGAATCCGTCTTCTGCGGCCGCAGCGGGATTGATCAAATCACGTGAACGGCTGACCGGAGAAATTCGGTTGACGCGTGGACGGGGGCGTTTCTGCACGTCGGGAAGCGGCCGTGCCTTCAATTTCACCGAATGCCGACACCTTCTCCTCGGATCCGAGTAACAGATTCGACCACCCCGCCATGAGCGGGGGACCTAAAGGGACAGAAGGGGTTCGTCCGGGCGGCCCCGCCCCGCTCGGTGTCGGGGAAAGGTGAAGGGGGCGCCCCTCCACACGCACACGTTGTGCAGGTTTCCGGCAGGTGCGCGGCGGGCGCGGGGCCGACCGAACCCTCAGGCCTCGGGGGCCATGTCGTACGTGATCCACATGGTGCGCGTGGCCACCTGGTCGTACTTGGAACGGGCGCGGTGGTTGTCGTCGGCGGTGATCCAGCGGACGACGCTCCAGCCGCGCTCGGCCCCGATACCGCGCAGAGCACCGAGCAGCAGGTCCACCACGCCGGAGCCGCGGCTTGCCGGGTCCACGAAGAGGTCGTCGAGCCAGCCGCCGACGGTGGCGGACAGCGGGCGCGCGAAGGGCCGGAAGTGCGCGAGCCCGACGAGCCGCCCATCGGCGCCTTCGGCCACGAGACCCTCCACCTCGTGGCCGGGGTCGTGGATCCAGGACCAGACGAGGCGCGCGGCCTCCTCGGTCTGCTCGACCCGGTAGAAGTCGGCGTACCCCCGGTAGAGGGCACGCCACTGGTCGAAGTCGCCCTCCCGGACCGGACGGACCACGACGGCGGCGGTGTCGGACATGGCTTCACACTCCTCACGCACCGCTCCCTGCGGTGCGGACCCAGTGGATCACGCCGCGATACCGCCTCTGTACTGCGGTTCTCTCCCCGAGCGAGGAAGGGAGCGCGCGAGATTTCGCGTACGAGGGCCCGTCGGTCCGGGCACTGTGTGAAACTCGCGGCATGGACATGGGGCGAGAGTCGCGGTGGGAGAAGGACGCGATGACGGTGGAGATCATGTTCGCCCTGGTGACGGCAGCCGTCCTGGCCGCGATCGTGTTCGGACTGCTCCTGGTGCCGGCACTGATCGTCGGTGTCTCCGAACCCGGCGGGAGAGCCCTGCTCGTGGTGGGGGCCGTGCTGGCCTCCCTCGCCGCGGTGTGGCGCGTGGTGAGGGTGCTGGTCCGGTTCGACGCGCTTCGGCGCCAAGGGCGTTGACCCGGCGGCCACGGGGCGTCGCCGAAAACGCGAGGAAGTTCACGGCCCCCGAGTGCATCCCTTGAGCCCTCTCGGGCGTCTTCCATGCGCCGGGTCCGTGTCCGGTGCCGTCGCAGGGCTCGGCAGAACCTGAGCCGGCTTCCCGCGCGACGCGTGTCGGGCGCATGCGGACCTGGAAGACATCGGTTCCTACCAAGGGCAGAAGACTTTGCTGACTCCGACACTCGGCCTGCGCAGCGCCGTGACCGTCTCGCTCACGGCCTCGGCCGTACTGGCCGGCGGCCTCTTCGCCGGCCAGGCGCACGCCGCGACGCCCGCCCCGTCGATCACCGCCCCGGGCGGCTTCGTCATGAACAACGGGACGGGTACGACGCTGTTCGGGAAGGCCGCGGACACCCGCCGGTCGACCGGCTCCACCACGAAGATCATGACCGCGAAGGTGGTGCTGTCCCAGCCGAACCTCAACCTCGACGCCAAGGTCACGATCCAGAAGGCCTACAGCGACTACATCGTCGCCAACAACGCCTCCTCGGCCCGGCTCATCGTCGGCGACAAGGTGACGGTCCGACAGCTCCTCTACGGCCTCATGCTGCCGTCGGGCTGTGACGCCGCCTACGCGCTGGCCGACAAGTTCGGCTCCGGCACCACGCGGGCGGCCCGGGTCAAGTCGTTCATCGGGAAGATGAACGACGAGGCGAGGAGGCTCGGCCTGCGGAACACCCACTTCGACTCGTTCGACGGCATAGGCAGTGGGCAGAACTACTCGACTCCGCGTGATCTGACGAAGATCGCGAGCAGTGCGATGAAGAACTCCACCTTCCGCACCGTCGTCAAGACGAAGTCCACGAGCCAGAAGGTGACCACGAAGAGCGGTGGTTACCGCTACATGTCGTGGACCAACACGAACAAGCTGCTGAGCACGTACAGCGGTGCGATCGGCGTGAAGACCGGTTCGGGTCCGCAGGCCAAGTACTGCCTCGTCTTCGCGGCCACCCGCGGCACCAAGACGGTCATCGGCACGGTGCTCGCCGCGCCGTCCGAGGCGAACAGGGCGGCCGACGTCAAGAAGCTGCTGGACTACGGCTTCACCAGGTAACAGGCAGAAACCGGCGCACGACGGCGTCGGTCGGCCCCCGCTGCCTTCCCGTCCGACGGGAGGCAGCGGGGGCCTCTCCGGGGCGCTGAGCACCGATGTCCGCACCGCCGTCCCGACCCGACGGTCGAACCCCCGGCCGGGACGGCGCCGGCGTGCGAGTACGCGCCGAGGTTCCAGCCGAAGTGTCCACCGGGCCCGTTGACGGCGCTGTCGGCCTTGGTGATCAGCGCCCAGTACCGGTCGCCGTAGGACCGGTACCACCACTCGGTGGGGTAGTTGATGAAACCGGCGCCGCCCACGGCTCGGGTCAGGAGGCCGCGATCGCGGCGTGCTCGGTCCGGTAGTCCTGAGGCGTCCGGCGGACAGCAATTCTCGTCTCCGGTGCGGTGGCCGTTCACGGCACCACCCATGTCCAGCTCGACGCCATCGGCATCAATGAGCGTCAGGTCGAGGGCCGCGCCGGCACAGTGTGGCGCCACCTTGACCGGGGAGACGAAGGCGCTGGCCCGGCGCCGCAGGTCGGCAGGGTCGGTGATGCCGGAGCGGCGCAGGCGGCGCCTCGAAAAACAGTGCTGATCCGAGCCTTCAGCCCGAACCGGCGACCAGTGCCTCGCCGAGCGGGGTGCGCCGGTAGAGCACCGACCGTCCGGACCGGGCGCGGACGAGCAGCCCCGCGCCTCGCAGGATGGCGAGGTGGTCTCCTACCGCGCCGGGTGCCATGGCGAGGCTTCGGGCGAGGTGGCTGGTACTGGCCGGGGCGTCCAGCGCGAACAGCAGCCGGGCTCGGGCCCGGCCGACCAGAGCGGTCAGCGCGTCCGGTCGGGGGACGGTTTCCTGTTCGCCCCACAGGGCGGCGGTGCCGCGGGCGGGATAGACCAAGGTCTTGGGCCAGGGGTCTTCGTGGTGGGCGGCGATATGCCCGACGACGACCGAAGGGATCAGCAGGAGCCCGTCGCCGGCGAGGCGGACCGTTCCGCCTCGGAAGAAGCCGATCTCGATGCCGCCGGCGTGCCAGGAGATGCCCGGGTGCAGGCTCTCGATGGTCGCGGCCCATCCGTGCTCGCCGATCACCCCCACCCGGTGTACGACATCGCGCTCACAGATCGCGCGCAGTTGCGGCCAGTCCGTGGCGAGCAGCTCGTGCCAGGCCCGGTCCATCGCCTCGGCGATCCTGGAGACGGCGTCCGGCGAGTCCAGCACCGCGCGTACGCGGGGATCACGGGCGGACGGGCCGACCGCGGTGGCGGCGAACTCGCGGCGCGCCGCTTCCAGCGGTGTGGCCCGGATCGTGGCCAGGTCGTCCGCCCAGGTCTGGTTGAGGCCGCGCGGGGGCGGGGCGACGAAGTCCGGTCCGCCTTGCGGGGTCTGCAGCGCGAGGACGGCGTTCAGTTCGGTCTCGCGGCGAAGCCGTTCGAAGGCCGGCAGGAGCCGGGCGGCCCAGGCTCGCGGCAGCGGCCGGCCCTGGCCGGCGAGCGAGCGCAGCAGCAAGCAGAGGTCCAGCGCGGGCGACAGCGCGAAGCGGCTGCGCAGCAGGTCCTCGACGGAGACTTCGAAGCGGAGCACCTCGCGATGCTACCGCGGGACGTCTGCTCCGATTCGTCCAGCGACGAATCATTGGTGGGTGACGCGGTCGCATGGCGAGACTGGGTGTCATGACCCCGACCGCCACACCCGCGCAGGGCAACCGCCGTGCCACCTACCGGGAGGTGCTGGCCGAGCCGCGATTCCGGCTGCTCTTCTCGACCCGCACCGTCGCGATCACCGCGGACGTGCTGCGGATCACCACGTTCTCGGTTCTGGTCTTCGCGGCCGCCGGCTCCGCACTGCTGAGCGCACCGGCCTTCGGCACCGGCTTTCTCCCGCAGTTGTTCGGCTCGCTGGCCGCAGGCATCGGAACAGGCGGCGCAATCGCCCTGGCAGGCGGCGCGGCGGCGCTTACCGCCGACTGGATTCTCACCTGGCACCCGCCCGCCTCCCCGGTTCCCGTCCCGAACCACCCAACGGGATCTTGAGACCACGAACGGCCCATGGAAGGCTCATGCCGCATGATCGATGAATTCGCGAAGGACAACCTGCACGGCAGACTGCGGCGGGACCGCGAGGCGCTGCTCTGGAAACTCGACGGCTTGTCCGAGTACGACGCCCGCCGGCCTCTGACAGCGACCGGGACCAACCTCCTCGGCCTGGTCAAACACGTGGCCACCGTCGAGGCCAGGTACTTCGGCGAGGTCTTCGGCCGCCCTTCCCCGGAACCGCTGTGCCGGTGGCAGGACTCCGACGGCAGCGACCAGTGGGCGGCCGAGGGCGAGACCCGCGATCAGATCATCGGGTTCTATCGGCGCACATGGGAACACGCGGACGCGACGATCGACGAGCTTCCCCTCGACGCCCCCGGCCACGTGCCGTGGTGGCCGGATCCCTGTCCCAACACGAACCTGTTCGCCGTCATGGTCCATGTTCTCGGCGAGACCAACCGGCATGCCGGGCACGCCGACATCCTGCGCGAGGGCCTCGACGGCCGGACCGGGATGCGCCCCGAACACGAGAAGCAGATCGACGAGCAAGCCCGTGCGGCCTACCGCGCGAAGATCGAGCAGGCCGCCAGGTCGGCCGCACCGATCAAGGCTTAGAAGATGTCTCACGTGACGTGACGTGACGTGATGCTCGTGCGGCACGATGCCGGCCGCGGACCCTGTACACGACAGCCTCGCCCTCAAGCCCCTCGTCCGCGGCATGCCCGCCGTCCGGTCCCGCCGGGGACCACGGCGACGCCGACCCATCGAACTCCACACGGACAAGGCGTACTTCTCCGCCGAAGACTCGCCCTGGCCGCCGCCCTGACCTGGGAATCCACCGTCCTTGCCGCCATCCTCATCCGGACCTGGCGGTAGGCCCAGACGTCAGCGATCGACCACCCAGCGCGCGTCCGCCGGCCAGGATCCCGTACCGACGATGTGCTCGACGATCCTGAACGCCTCACCGATGGGCACGGTGTCTTCGTCCGGGTACTCGTCGTGCTGCCCGCCGGAGAGGACGAACCCGCCGCTCGATCCCTCGACTTCCGGGGTCACGGCATGATCGCCGGGATCTCTCTCGTCTTCGAGCAGCATCACCATCGCCCGCTCGGTATTCGTCACGAAGGCCAGCGATCGTCCGGACGAGCTGGCCAGCCACGTCTCGAACTGCCCGCTGCCGATCCTCGACCGAAGGGCCTCCATCACCGTCCCGGACGACACGGGGACAGAGCTGCCGTCATTGATCACCCAGGACTCGATCACGAGCACGACGATCTCACGGCCGGATCCAATGGTAGTGCCGCCGGAGGTAGACGATCTTGTTGACGACGTCGGCCTCGGTGGCGTGCGGGCAGTGGTGGGGCTTGCTGGAGCGGTCCCGCAGGCCCTCGAGGCCCTCGTCCTGATACCGGCGCAGCCATTTGTAGAAGCAGGTGCGGCTGATGCCTTAGTAGCGGCAGGTCAGCGCGACGTTCCCGGTGACTTCCTCGGCGTGGCGCAGGACCGCCAGACGATGCTGGGCCTGACGGTCCCGCTGCTGTTCCAGCGAAGGGGGCATGGCAGATCTCCGTCTGTTCGGAGACCCATGTGTAACCAACGTCCGGCAGTTTTATACCTAGTGACCGCAGCGGCCGGCGCCGGCGTGTACAGCAGTCGGCAGTCGGTCGAGTCCGGCCCCGAGTCAGGCCCCTTGCGAGGCGGCCTGCTTCGCGGCGGCGACGAAGGTACGGATCAGGTCATGGTCCTTGACACCCGGCGTGGACTCGACGCCGCTGGAGACGTCGACCCCCCAGGGACGCGCCCGGTCGATCGCCTCGCCGACGTTGTCCGGAGTGAGCCCGCCGGCGAGCAGCCACGGGCCCTCGGGCCGGGCCGTCTCGAGCAGCGACAGGTCCCACGGCTCGCCCGAACCCGCGCGGGGCGAGTCGAGGAGAAGGACCTCCTCGCCGTAGGCGCCGACACGCGTGTCGGGCCGTTCGTTCAAGGACGTGGCCCGCCACAACCGCGGAAAGACCCCGGCCGCGGCCGCGAAGTCCTCCTCGCGATACGCCTTGCCGTGCAACTGCAGGGCGCCGAAACCGAGTTCACCGGCGATACGGGCGGCGTCGGCGGCAGGCGTGTCGTTGACCACCAGAACGGACAGGACACCCGGCGGCACGTGGGCGGCGAGCCGCACGGCCCGATCGTGGTCGAGCCCGCGCACGCTGGTCCCGCTGATCACCAGACCGACGGCGTCCGCTCCGGCCGCAACCGCCACATCGATGTCGGCGGTCGTCCCGAGCCCGCACACCTTCACGAACACGTGTCTCTCCTCTGTATGCCTCTGGCGCGGTACCCCGAGCCTACCCATTCCAGCCCCCTCCGCCGACGCGGCCCACCCCAGGGGAGGGAGCGGCGGATCACACCGGGAAACCGATGAGCCGAGGCCGGGCTTCCTCGCGCCCGAAGGTCAGCACCTTCGCAAGCACCTCGCGCATCTCGTCGACGTCGACCTCCGCCGCCACCTCATGGGCCGTGAACCCGTATGCCATTGTTCTCGTGGTCTCCCGGGGGCGAGTGGGCGCGGCGTCGAGTCACTCACGAAGCCGGGCGTTCGCCGGGGGCCGCACGTCATCGCCCTCCGCGCCCAGACCCGCGAGCAGGCGGAGACCGTCCTCCGCGGGGCTGCCCGGGGCCGCGGACAGTACCAGCAGCTCCATGCCCGGTTCGTCGGGCAGTGCGAAGTTCTCCTGGTGGAGTTCAAGGAGTCCGACCAGCGGATGCCGGTACGCCTTGCGTCCATGCGTGCGGGCGTGCACGTCCGCGCGGGCCCAGAGGCGGCGGAAGCGTTCGCTGCCCATCGCGAGCTCGCCGACGAGCGAGGCCAGACGGGGGTCCTCGGGGTATTTGCCGGCGGCCAGGCGCAGGTGCCCGACCACGTCGAGGGTGCATTTGTCCCAGTCCGTGTAGAGGCCGCGCTCGGCCTCCTCGAGGAAGATGTGCCGGGCGGTGTTCAGGCCCGGCATCGGCCGCCCGTAGAGGAGGTGGGCGAGGCGGTTCCCGGCGAGCACGTCCAGACGGTGGTTCATGATCAGCGCGGGTGCGTCGGCGACCAGGTCGAGGACGCGCAGCACCTCCGGCCGGAGGCGCCCGCCCGGCGCCTTCGCGGGGCGGCGGCGCTGCCGGGCGAGCCGGTACAAGTGCCCGCGTTCGGTCTCGTCGAGACCGAGGACGCGGGCGAGCGCGTCGAGGACCTGCTCGGAGGGCTGGGTCGCGCGCCCCTGCTCCAGGCGTACGTAGTAGTCGACGCTGACCCCGGACAGGTGCGCGACCTCTTCGCGGCGGAGCCCCGCGACCCGGCGGCGGCTGTCGGTGGGAATGCCGACGGCCGCCGGGTCGATGCGGGAACGCCGGGTCCGAAGGAAGCCCGCAAGATCGTCCATGTCCCCAGTATGGCCTCGGTGGCTCCTCCTGAGGGTGGCCCTGTCGATACCAGGAAGCCCGGTCCGACGGAAACGGCGTCCCTGAACAGCGGCCCTCCGGGCAGCCAGGATCGAAGGCATCCGATCCGAAGGAATCACCGATGAAGACGCTGATCGTTCACGCCCACCCGGAGCCGAAGTCGCTCAACAGCTCGCTGAAGGACCTCGCGGTGTCCACACTGGAGGCCGCCGGGCACGACGTACGGGTGAGCGATCTGTACGCGATGAACTGGAAGGCGGTCGTGGACGCCGCGGACTACGGCCCCGCCGCGTCGAGTCCACTGAAGGTCGCCCTGGACTCGGGCCGGGCCTTCGACGCCGGGACGCTCACCCCGGACGTACGCGCCGAGCAGGAGAAGCTGCTGTGGGCCGACACGATCATCTTCCAGTTCCCGCTGTGGTGGTACACGATGCCCGCGATCCTCAAGGGCTGGGTGGACCGGGTGTTCACCTACCACTTCGCGTACGGCGTCGGCGAGCACAACGACACCAAGTACGGCGAACGCTTCGGCGAAGGCACCCTCGCCGGCCGGAAGGCCCTGCTGTCGGTGACCGCCGGCGGTCCGCAGTCCCACTACACCGCCCGCGGGATCAACGGCCCCATCGACGACCTGCTGTTCCCGATCCACCACGGCATCCTCTACTACCCCGGCATCGAGGTCCTGCCGCCGTTCGTCCTCTACGGCACCGACCGGATGACCGACGCCGACTACGCGGGCGTCGCCAAGGCCTGGGAAGAGCGCCTGCTCACCCTGGAGTCGACCGAACCGATCGCGTTCCGACGCCAGAACTCCGGCGACTACGAGATCCCCTCGCTGCAGCTGAAGGAGGGACTGGAGCCCGCGGGCCGCACGGGATTCGGGCTGCACGTACGCGGCTGAGCGCCGACGAGCGGACACGCCGGACACGCCGCGAGCCGGAAGGCGATCCGAGGGGCGGACGGAGGAGCGGGCAGAGGAGCGGAGAGGGGAGCGGACAGCGGACAGAGGATCCGGGGAGCGAAATCCCTCCTCGTCGCCCGTCACATTCCCGTCCGCTGCTCCGTCAGTGCAGTGAAGACGCCGGCGAGCACGCCGGCGGCACCGATCGACTGGAAGACGGAGAGTCCTCGCCATGACGAACACCGCTGCTGTTTCCCTCTCCCGCATGCCGAACCCGGGCGAGTTCGTACCCGAGCTGGCCGACGTCAGCGCCGCGTTGTTCCGCGCCACCGGCAACCGGTCCGTCCCCCGCACCACGATCAACCTGGTGCACCTGCGGGCGGGGCAGATCGTCCACAACACGTACCTGACCGTCCTGAACACCGGCTTCCTGCGCAAGGCGGGGGAGACGGAGGAGCGGATCACCGCGGTCGCGTCCTGGCAGGACGCCCCGTACTTCACCCCCGCGGAGCGGGCCGCTCTCGCTCTGGTCGAGGCGACCCTCCAGCCCGCCCCGCACGGCCGTGAGCGTGTCACCGACGAGGTGTACGCCGAGGCTGCCCGGCACTACGACGCCAAGGCGCTGGCCACCCTGACCATCGCGATCGGTCAGATCAACTTCTTCATCGCCCTGGCCGTGATCGGCAAGCCCCAGCCGGTCGAGTCCCTCGCCGACCAGCAGTGGGACTGACCACCGCCACCGACCACCGCGACCGATCACCACGACCCACCACCAGGACCGGCGCGCCCCGACCCGTACGGGTGACGGACGCGCGGTCAGAGCGGGCGGCGCCCGGTCAGGTCCCGCCAGGCGTCCCTGGCGTCGTCGAGCGCCGCTCGCGCCCGGGGGAGCTCGAGGCCGTCCTTGTGACGGGCGCGCGTCTTGTCCAGACGGTCTTGCGCCTCCTGTATCGGCTCCGTCGCCTTGCGGGCCTCACGCAGCTCCGCTTCGAGCGTGCGGATGTCACCGGCGCGCCGTTCCTGCAGCCGGTTCGCCGCCACGGCCGCGTTCTGGACCCGTACGCTGAACCGGCGTACCGCGTCCTCGGGAAACTCCTCGCCCTCGTAGCACTCCATGTGCTCCCGTCCATCGGGCCGTGTGATGTACACATACGACACGTGCGTGGAACGGGCGAGTTCGAACCGGACGCGCACGCCGGCCAGTGGCACCGCGTCGTCGGATATGAGGACCGCGTGCTCGTGCAGGGTGATCGCACCCAACTGCTCGACCAGGGCACCGCGGTGCGGGTCGCGCAGGCGCTCCAGCTCGGACTCCGCCCGCTGGACCCGGCGCCGGTAGGCCCGCTCGGCCCGCCTCACCGCGGTCCGTGCCTGCCACGTCTCGCGAAGGGCCGTGCTCCGCAGCTCCCGTACGGCGCCACGGGCATCCTCCAGCGCCTTGCGCGCCTCCCGGTGTTCCTCGTGGAACGCGTACGCCCATCCTCCCGGGTACCGGACGAGCCGCCAGGCCGTCCACCACACGCCCAGTGCCACCACGACGAGGACCCACCAGATCGCGATCAACTGTCTTCTCCCTTCCGCGACCGCACGGGACGGTGCGGCCAACGACACCCATAGCGGCGGCTGTTGAGGCCGGTCAACCCGCCGACTGTCGCAGGGGAGCGCCCGTCGGGCCTACTGATCGTGCGGTGCGAGGAGTCCGTGGAGGAGCTGGTCGACGTGGTCGAGGGCCTCGGCGCGACGGCGGTGGCGACCGCCACCGGAGCGCACTTCGGGGCGACCCCGGACGACCACTTCGGGGCCGCCCCGGACGACCACGTCGAGGTTCCGGAGGCCGTACGACTGGTCACCGAGCTGATCGAGGTCTGACGGGCCCGGGTGCCCGCCCGAAGCGGGCGGGCACCTCGCCGCCATGACCCGCGCGCCGAGCACCGGGCCTCGACCCGTCGACGCAACGTCCGTCGCCCGGCCGAGCGGTCGAGCCCGGCTGCTGGCCGGTCCGGGCCCGGCCCCATCGCAGGGCCGACCGGGTTTCAGTAGCGGAGCAGCCCCGCGTCGATCCGTTCCCAGGCGGTCCGGAGATCGGCGAGCCGGGCCTGCTCGAACGGGGCCCGGTCCGCCTGCTCGCGGGAGTCCTCCGACAGGTGGAAGAGCTGGTCGCGGCCGGACTTGCCCCGGTAGTACTTCCAGTCGCCGCGGCGCAGCGCCCGTTCGCCCCGTACCCGCCAGAAGAGGTCCCGCTCGGGCACCTCGGCGCCGCGCAGCAGGTGTCCGGCGAGACTGGTGCCGTCGAGGGGGTACGCGGGGTGGGGGCGGGCCCCGGCCAGGTCGAGGAGGGTCGCCGTCCAGTCGGGCGTGAACACCGGCAGGTCGCTGACCTGGCCGCCGTCGATCCGAGCGGGCCAGCGCAGGATCGCGGGGACCCGGATGCCGCCCTCCTGGAGGGAGCCCTTGTTGCCGCTGAGCGGCCAGTTGTAGGAGAAGCGCTCGCCGCCGTTGTCGCTGGCGAAGAAGACGAGGGTGTCCTGCTCCCGGCCGGAGCGCTTCAGCGCGTCGAGGACCTGCCCGATCGAGCGGTCGAGGTCCTCGACCATCTCCTTGTACTTCTCGACCGAGCCGCCGTCCTGGTGCCAGAGGGCGGAGCGGTCGCCCGCCTTGATGCGGCGGACCATCTCGTCGCTGGTCTCCTTGTCGCCGTCGGCGATCCACGGCCAGTGCGGGGTGGTGAAGTTGAGGTTGAGCAGCCAGGGCTTGTCGTGGTCGCGGCCGACGTACTCGCTCGCCCGCTCGGTGAGGATCCGGGTGTAGTAGCGCAGGTCCTTGTACTCGGCTTCGCCCTCGTAGAGGTCGTACTCGCCGCCGAGGCCGAGCTTGGAGTAGTACTCCAGGGCCCCGCCGAAGTTGCCGAAGAACTCGTCCCAACCGGACTTGGTGGGGGAGTAGTCGGGGAGGTAGCCGCAGTGCCACTTGCCGATGAGGGCGGTGGCGTAGCCGGAGTCCCGGAGCAGCGAGGCGAGGGTGGGATGGGTGGGCTCCAGGCCGACGGACTTGTCGGCGATCGGCTCGGCGAGCCCGCCCTTCGTACGGCCCGGGTAGCGGCCGGTGTAGAGGCTGAAACGGGTGGGGGAGCAGGTCGCGGAGCCGGAGTAGGCGTCGGTGAAGCGGACGCCCTGGCGGGCGAGGCGGTCCAGGTGGGGGGTGCGGATGTGCGGGGAGCCGTAGGAGGAGAGGTCGGCCCAGCCGAGGTCGTCGCCCAGGATGAAGAGGATGTTGGGCCGCGGGGAGTGGCGGCGCGGGTGCGCGGCGCGGAAGGGACGCTCCTGAGGGTCGGCCGGGGAACTCGCCTGCGCGGCGGCCTGCGCGGCGGGTGCGGTGGCGCCGAGGGCGGCCGCGGCGGCGGCACCGGCGGCGACCCCGCCGAGGGCGCGGCGGGACAGGGGCGTGGACATACGAGTCTCCAGAAGGGCGTGCGGACGTACGGGCATGCCTCCGGAACCCTGCGGGGGGCGGGGACGGCGCCGCGAGCGCGGGCGGGCGGAGGAGCGTGGAAGGCGAGCGGGAAACCGGCTGGTCAGAGGCAGCGACAGGCCGCGCTCGCGACACGGACGAGGTCCACGTGGCGGCGTTGGACGAGGGTGACCGAGCGGTCACGAGGGGGCTGCATGATCCAGGAGTCTCACGGAGGCCGCCGGGGGCGTCAACGGCGTACAGGCTGGTTGACGCGCGTAGTTCGCATGATCGAAACGCCCCCGACACCCCTGGGAACCGCGTTGCGGCGACCGGCCGCATACGACTGGGGCCGTGGCGCATGCCCGCGGGATGTCACACGTGGCCGACGGGCAGGCCGCCGTGGACGGCCTGTCTCTCGTCGTGCCACTCGCATCGCCGCCCGGCCGCTGCCGCTCACGGTCGTTGTCCGGCGTCCGTCGGCGTGTTCAGCGCACGGGCCGCCATCGGCGCAGGCGCATCCCGGAGGGGGCGCGGACGGGGTGGGACGCGGCTCCGGCGAACGAGGACGAGCAGCCCCCCGTTTCGTACCTCCGGACCGTCGGGATCCCGGTCTCCGCCCCCGGCCGACGGCCGGCCGGACAGGCCTCACGCCCTCATGGTCGCGGCGTCGATGACCTCGTCCAAAACCTCGCGGGAACGGACGAGATCGAGGATCATGCGGTCGATACGGTCACGCTCGACGGTCAGTTCCTCGACCAGCTCGCCGGTGGTGTACTCCGTCGGGCCGCCGTCCACGTCCCGCATGCACGGGAGCAGCATCGCGATCTTCTTGCTGCCCAGGCCCGCAGCGTAGAGGGCCTGGATGCGGATGACGCGGTCGACCGCCCACTCCCCGTAGGAGCGATGACCGCCGGGGGTGCGCTCGGACCGCAACAGGCCCTGCTGCTCGTAGTAACGCAGGGAGCGCTCGCTCACCCCGGAGCGTCGTGCCAGCTCGCCGATCCTCAACGTCCGCTCCACTCCTACCGGTTCCCACTTGAATCTGACACCGGTGTCAAGTTCTACGGTACCGGCATGACGAACAACGCGGGCGGATCCCGCCTCTTCGAATCCACCACCCTCGGCCCCCTCTCCCTCCCCAACCGGCTGGTCATGGCCCCGCTGACGCGCAACCGCGCCGACGCCGACGGGGTGCCGACCTCGCTCATGGCCACGTACTACGCGCAGCGCGCCTCCGCCGGCCTGATCATCGCCGAGGCCACCACGCCGAGCGCCGTCGGCCAGACCTACGCCGACATCCCCGCGCTCCACACCTCCGCCCACGTGGCGGGATGGCGCGGGGTCACCGACGCCGTACGGGAGGCCGGCGGGCGGATGTTCGTGCAGATCCAGCACGGTGGGCGGGTCGGCCACCCGGACACCAGCGGTCACGTCCCCGTCGCCCCCTCGCCGGTGGCGCTCCCCGAGGAGATCCACACCGCCGACGGGCGCCGGCCGGCCGTCGTCCCCCGCGAGCTGACGGTCGACGAGATCCGCTCGACCGTGGCCGACTTCGCCGCCGCCGCACGACGGGCCGTGGACGCGGGCTTCGAGGGGGTCGAGGTGCACGCCGCCAACGGCTACCTGATCCACCAGTTCCTCGCGAAGAACACCAACCGGCGCACCGACGCGTACGGCGGTCCGGTCGAGCACCGGATCCGGTTCGCGGTCGAGGTGGTCCAGGCCGTCGCGGACGCGATCGGTCCCGAGCGGGTCGGGGTGCGGATCTCCCCGGGAGTCGGCGTCAACGGCATCGAGGAGGGCGACACCGACAGCATCTACCCGGCTCTCGTCGCCGCCCTGGCCGACCGGGGTCTCGCCTATCTGCACGTCGTGTTCGCCGACCCGGACCAGCCGCTGTTCCAGGAGATCCGCAAGACCTGGCCGGGCACGCTGATCGCCAACCCCGTCCTCGGGTGGGGAGGACCGCTGCCCGGCGACGGCGGCCGAGGTGCGGGCGAGCGGCTGCTCGCCGCCGGAGCCGACCTGATCTCCCTCGGCCGCGGTTTCCTGGCCAACCCGGATCTCGTCGAACGCCTGCGGACCGGTGCGCCGCTCAACGCCGTACGGGACCAGTACCTGATGTACACCGGCGGGGAGACGGGTTACACCGACTACCCCACACTCGACGCGCCCGCGCTCGTGGCCTCCTGAGGTCCTTCGGGACGCGCACGCGCCGCCATCCGCCCCACCCCCGCCACGCGTGCCGGGGGCGACCCGCTCGAACGCCTGCCACGCCGTCCCATGGCCTGCGCCGCCCCGGTCGCCGGGCGCGAACAGCGTGCCGAGCCGACCGCCGCCCGGCCCGCCCCGGGCAAGGACCTGTCGGGTCCGCCGCCGATCCGGTGTCCACCACGAGCGATCTCAACCGGTTCTTCGGCGCACTGCTCGACGGACGGATCGTGAGCCGCGCGTCGCCGAGGGATACGCAACCGAGTACGGGGCCCGTTCGGGTCCGACACCCCGCACCGGGCGGGCGTACCCGTACGACGGCGGAACCACCCGACGAACCGACTTGATCGTGGATCTCGCTCAGAACATGGTGTTGTCGTTCTTGGAGGTGGCCGGGACGACCTGGAGGACGTCCCAGTGTTCGACGATCTTGCCGCCGGCATCGAAGCGGAAGATGTCGATGCCGGCGTACTCCTCGTCGGGCCAGGTCTGGTGGCAGTGCAGGACGACGTGGTCGCCTTCGGCGAAGGCGCGCCTGTACTCGACGCGTTTGCCGGGGTACTCGGCGGCCATGCGCTCGAAGTAGTCGATGAACGCCTGCTTGCCGTCGCCGACGTGCGGGTTGTGCTGGATGTAGGTGTCGCCGACGTACTGGGCGATGGCCTCGGCCGGGCGGCACTGGTTGAACATGAGGTCGTAGAACGCCTTGGCCGTTGCCTTGTTCTTCTCCGGGTCGCTCATGGTGTCACCGTAGGGCTGCCGACCGGGTGCGGCGCGGTGAGTGCGTCGAGCAGGTGGCGGGCGTCGAGCAGGTGGGCGTCGGCGGGGACGGGCAGCGGGGGAAGGGCATCGGCACCGGCGACGGCATCGGTGGTCCGTCGAGGCGCTCCACTCGAGGAGCCGACCGGACATGACCGTCACGGCGCGGCCCACCTCGCGCCGCCCGCCGGCCGAAGCCGGGGCGCTGAACAGGCCGGGGAGGGGGCGACGTGCCGCGCTCAGCCGGCCTCGCGCACCGGCTCCGTCAACCGCCGCCAGGTCCGTACCAGTTGGCTGAACTCCTTGACCTGGACGAGTACGTGGTCCCGCGCGGCGTTCTCCGCCGTCTCGGCGTCGCCGCGGGCGATGGCGTCGGCGATCGCGCGGTGTTCGGCCAGGGAGCGGCGCATGCGGTCCGGGACGCGCAGTTGCAGTCGGCGGTACGGCTGCAGGGCCCGCTTGAGCGCGTGCGCCTGCCGGCGCAGGTACTCGTTGCCGCAGGAGTCGTAGACGATGCCGTGGAACCGGGCGTTGGCGTAGTAGTAGGGGTCCGCGTCGCCGGCCGCCGCGTGGCTCTCGCATTCGAGCAGGGCGCGTTCGAGTTCGTGCAGCGCCTCCTGGTCGATGCTCCGGGCGGCGAGCCGCGCCGCCATCCCCTCCAGCTCGGCCATGACCTCGAAGCGCTCGGCCAGCTCGGAGACGCTCAGCTCGGTGACGTACGTGCCCTGCTTGGGGCGGATCTGCACGAGTCCGGAGCGCTCCAGGGCCTGGAGCGCCTCCCGGATCGGCGTACGGGAGCAGCCGAACTCCTGCTCCAGGCGTGCGGGATCCAGTCGCTCGCCGGGACGGTAGTGACCGTCGACGACAGCGTTCTCGAGCGCGTCGCGAACGCGCTGGGATTCCGGGATCCGGGCCATGTGCACCTCCGAGCAGTCAGGTCATCCGGGCGGACGGGGCTGGTGCCCGAGCCCTGATGTGTCCTACGGTGGCGTTGTTATATATATCGTCCGCCATCATGGATTCTACGCTGTGGCGGCAGCAGAGGCGGGCGGGACCGAAGGACGGAAGGTGCGGCATGGAACGTCACGACGGCTGGCTGCTGACCGACCTGTTCCAGGCGCTGGGACGACGGCGCGGCACGGACACGGCGGCCGGAGAGCAGCCTGCCCCGCCGCCCGAGCACCCGCTGGACCAGCTGCTCGCCGCCTGCGAGGTCCTGATGAGCGACGTGGGCGAGGCCTCGATGCGCGCGGTCGCGGCCAGGGCCCTCGCCGCCTACGACGAGCTCGACGACGACGGCAAGCGGGCCTTCTTCACGCACGTCACCCGGACCTTCGACGTCGACGCCGACCGGGTCCGTACCGCCTTCCGCCGCTGGGAGGAGGCCCACGCCGCCGGATCCCGCGGCGAGGAGGAGCTGGTCCGGCTCTTCGACGTGGTCGAGCCGGCCCGCCAGCAGCTGCTGCGCCGTATGAACCACGCGCCCGACGCCACGCTCGCCCTGGTCGAGATGCGCGCCGACCTGCGCCGGCTGATGCACCGCCACCCCGAGCTGCGCCCCCTCGACCACGATTTCCACCACCTGCTCACCTCCTGGTTCAACCGGGGCTTCCTGCGCATGGCGGAGGTCACCGGGGACGCGCCGAAGGAACTGCGCCGGCGCCTGATGCAGGGCGAGAGGGTCCACCCGATGGCGAGCGAAGCCGAGCTCCGCCGCCGCCTGGAGCCGGAGGACCGTGCCGTCTACGCGTTCTTCCACCCGGCCACGGGGGAGGTGCCGCTGATCTTCGTGGAGGTGGCCCTGGTGCGCGGTCTGCCGGACCGTATAGCCCCCCTCATCGAGCCGGGCCCGGCGCTCAGCCCCGCGGACGCGGACACGGCGGCGCTCTACTCGATCAACAACGCCCTGGACGGCCTGGCCGGAGTCTCCTTCGGCAGCTTCCTCATCAAGCAGGTCATCGAGCAGGTGAGTGAGCAACTGCCCCATCTGACACGGTTCGCCACGCTCTCGCCCCTCCCCGGCTTCCGCGGCTGGCTCGGTGAGCAGGCCGGACAGGATGCCGAGCTCGGCCTGCTCGTCCGCGAGCTGGACGCCCTGGAGGGACCCGCGGAGCTCGGCACGGGGGACGTCGAGCGGCTCCG
>NZ_MWIG01000190.1:0-6178 GCF_002156145.1 Streptomyces sp. NRRL B-24572
TGTACCACCAGCAGACGAAGAACCTGTTGGTCAGCTACTCGCCGAAGAAGCTCGGCTTCTTCCAAGGGCACGAAAAGAGGCTTCTGATCTGGGCTTTTGCCCGTCGGGCGCCTCGCCCCGGCTGACGCGGTCCCACTCCTCCACGGACTGCTCGATGAGGCGGTCGGTCTGCTCCCGGACGCCGTCCAGGAACTTGGCGCAGTGACGGAACGGGACCTCGATGCTCTGGCCCGCGCGACGAGCGCATTCGGCCGGGTCCACCCCGGAGTACCACCAGAACGAGATGCCCGCGTGCCGGAGATCGTAAGGCCGCTCGGCCGGCCCGGAAGCGAGCTCCATGCGTGTCAGCACGTACTCCCGCGCCCGCGCCCACGTCGTGCCACAGGCCGCCGGGTCCACGTAGTGGCCTGCCTGGTTCCGGAACAACCGGCCGCCCGGCGCCACGCCGGAGCGGTCGATGTGTGCACGGAGAACACCCACGAACCGCGGCGGAACGGGTACGGGCCGAGTGGCTGTAGCCGCGCGGCGCTCGAGTGGGTGCACCTCGTGAACCGCAAGCAGTCGGGCGGCCTGGTCCGAGCCGGGCACGGCAGCCGGGTCGACCTCCTCGTTGACCGCCGGAGCGTTCCACCGAAGGCCACCGGACCTCTTTCATCCTGTTCTGGAGGGGGAATGGGCTGGTCAGCGGGTGCGGTGACGAGGCGGGGCACCTCGTCGTCGGCGTGGTGATTCCGCTCGACACACCGGCGACCGAAGAGGCCCTGTCGGTTCCGTACCCTGCCACGCTCGACGTCCCGCGTGACGCCCGGCCGGGGGACCCATGACCTGACCGTGGCCCGTGCCCACAGCCATCGTCCAGGCCTCCCCGACCCCAGCAGGTCCTCGCACCCGCGGACCGCGCCTACCAGGCGCCGGCACCGCCCTCCGCACTCTGTACCCCGTACCACCCTCACCGCGAGTCGGTGCCGTCCATCGGCGGGCGGCCGAGGCGATGGCGGCGTGCTTCGGCGCGCGCGGCCTTCATGAACGTTTCGAACTCGGTGTCCGTCAGCCGACTTGTGGCCTCGGTCTTGCCGCGACGGCTGTACCTGGGCATGTCCTGGCCTCCGCTTCACTCTCTCCCTCCCTTAGATGGCGGGTACCCGGAGGGGGCCTGTTCAGGCTGCCTGGCCGGGTTGGCGGCCGGGCATGCGCCGTCGGCGCGGCCAGAGGCTCCGTCGCCTTCGGCCGCGCCGACCGGAGAGGCGGGCTGAACGAGCCGGGGTGGCAGCTGCCGTCGTGGTTCTTCGAGGCGGTGTGGACTCCGTCGTACGTATCCCTGGCCGCGCGACGCGGCAGGCCCCCCATCGAGAAAGGCCGCGATCAGGGGGGCTCACCGCGCGGTTCGGAGTGAACACGGCACTCGACGCGAGTCGGACCCGGCTGTTCCTACCCTGCCGGAGCCCCAGGCCCGTCGCCACGTTCCTGCTGGACGTCAGCAATGTCGCGCTGGTACGTCGTACCGGCCGCATCGCCCCCCCCCCACACACACACACGGCGTCCCGCGCGCTCGTACCCCACGCGGCGTGGTGCGTCTTCGCGACGGCGTAACAGCTGACACACCGAACGGAACAGGACGGCTCGGCGCTCAGTCCCCGTGACCGGTGCCGCCGCTTCCGAATCCGCCGCTGGAGATGCCGCCCCATTTGCGCCGCTCCTCGCTGGGAGGGGCGTTCAAGGCCTCACCTGAGTTCCGCAGGTTGTAAGGCGTGAGGCGGTGTTCCCCGTCGGTGTGCGGCATCTCGGAAGGCCGGCGGTACTCGGACACCTCGCCGGGGTGCCGGTTGGTGGCAGGTCGGCGCGGTTGGCTCTCCGGGGCCGGAGGAGGCAGTTCCCGCCTTGAGACCCGGATGCCGAGAGCGAAGGCGCCGATCAGCACGGCGACGACGATCAGGCCGCCGATCACTTGGGCGAGACCGGACTGCCAGACTCCGCTGGCGAATCGCTGCTCTTCGAGGGCGAAGGTGTGAATGTTCATGGAGGTGTCCCCATCGTCGGACCGTCGCCGGCAGGGCGAGGAACCGGTCGGGTGGTACTCGGTCGGAGATGACCAGGACGAGGAGAAGCTCCGGCGTGAAGGCGCGGCGCCACCGTACGAGAAGTGGTGCCGTCCGCCGGAGCGGAGCCCGTCCGCCCATGGCCCGGTCGCTTCTGCTGGTCTCGCGGGACCCGGTCCATCGGCTTGCTCTCATCCTGTCTCCGGCAGACCGCGACGGCGACTCGCACCGTTTGTGCATCGTTGCATGCCGAGGGGACGTGTTCTTGAGGGTGCCCAGCCCTCATGCCGCCTGCAGCAGGGCCGCCCACCCGCCGTCGGCATGAGGGTGGGGCAGCCCCCCATCAGGAGCTGAACCCCGTCCTAAGCGCCGTCGCGTGGGACGCGCCGCTCTCGTCCACCGCCTCACCGAGCCCCTGCGGCGTCCGCACCGGCGCCGGCTCGACACCGCCGTTCCGACACGGGGAGCCGTGAACTCCCCTGGACGGGATGCTGTTGTACGCCCAGGGGCGGAGAAGTAGGAGGCACCGGTGTCACGCAGGCACCACGGCGTCGCCCTCGGACATGCACACCGTACGAGTGGCCCCCCGCGCTCCGGCGTGGATGACGGCGATCCTCCGACCGCCCGGCTCCTTGACGTACTCGACCACGGCAGCGGTGAAGCCGTTCATCGCCCGCAGCGACTGGCCGAACTCCGTGACCACCTGTTACCGGCCGTCGATCAGGGCGGGTTCCGCGTCGGTACGCATCCGGACCCGGTCCAGTCGTCGAGCCCTCGGGCGATCAGCGGCGGCGCCCCTGCGAGACGACGTGGGCGCGCGGGCGGGTGAGTCAGGGGCGCCGCGGGAAGGCGTTCAGCACCCGGGCGCGCGCCCGGGTCGTCGAGGGCGACCCCGAACGTGGGGCGCGCCGTCGCCGTGCTCATCGCGGCGCTGGGGCCGCAGCCGACCCGCGGGGTGACGCACAGGCCGATGACGGAGACGGAGGCGGCGGGTCACAGGGCTTCCACGCGTTCGGGTTCGGCGAGGTCGTCCGCGTTCAGCGCTGTGCCGGGAGTGGGTTCCTCCCGGATCTCGGTCCGGGTCTTGGGTGGCGAGTCCAGGAGGTGTCGTGGGGTGCGAACCCCACGGCCAGTGCCGGCCCGACCTCCCCCGGACTCGCTGTTTCGCAGCCCATGCAGGCGTCCGCGAGCAGCCGCAGGACGGGGACGAGTGCAGACGCCTTGATCGCGACGGCGTGCAGCACGTCCGGTAGGTGGGCACAGGCCTGGTGCGGATCATGTCGCCCCAGCCGCTTCCTGGCCCTCGCCTCGTGGTCCGGCGGGGCCGCGCGGGTCGGCCATGAGGAGCCGGCCTGTTTCGGCGTCGTCGTTCGGCGGCCGGATCAGAAGCCGAAGATCCGGAACAGGAAGAAGGACGCGCCGAGAACAGCGCCGAAAACGATCAGGGAGGCCCAGATCATCGGGTGCTCCCAGGCGCCGCCGTCGGGGCGCTCGGGGTGGGCCGAGGAGGTGCAGCCCTCCACGGGCGGGGTTTCCTCAGGAGGTACGAACGGCACGCTCATGGTTGATTGCTCCCTGTGCAGGGCGGTCCATCGCCGCCGGGTTTCCACCGTCTCCCTCCGCCTCCGCCACTGCGAGGCGCATCGATCATGCATCGATAGGTGAGGTGAGCAGCAGGGCCCTCGCCCCGCGACATCCGGCTCCCCGCGCGCGTCACCGCGACCACGCGCTCGTCGGCAGGCGTACGCAGGCCCTCAGGAGTGTTCACGCAGGCCGCCACCCACGCTGCGCTCGTCGTCGCATCCGGGAGACTGCCCAGATATCGTAATAGGCGATACATTTACGCTCTGAAGACCCATGAAATGAAACACGGGACGCCAGATGGCGCGGCCCAAGCCTTCGGTGATCCCCCTGCAGAAGGGAAGTCCATGAGCCCCACGCTGGCCGACGAAATCCGCAGTCGGCTCGGAGAGCTGAGCCCTGCCGAGCGCAAGGTCGCGCGGGTCCTGCTGGCCGGCTATCCCGCTGCGGTCTTCGAGACGGTCGCCACGATCGCGGAGCGGGCCGGCGTTTCGGCCCCCACGGTGCTGCGGTGCGCGTCGCGGCTGGGCTACAAGGGCTTTCCTGATCTACAGGCGGCGCTCCGCTCGGAACTTGACGCTCGTAACGCGTCGCCTATCACCCTCTACACGGCCGCGGAGACCTCGGAGCGGGAGACGACAGCCCTTCGGAGCTCTGTGGGCACCCCTCTCGGCGAGCGCTCCGCCCTTGTGCAGCAGGCGGTCTCCCAGACCTTCGACGAGGTCGCCCAGCACGAGTTCGAGGAGGCGGTGAGTCTTCTCGGCGACCCCAAGCGTCGGGTGCACCTGGCGGGAGGCAGGTTCACGCATCTTCTGGCCGAGTATCTGGGCCTGCACCTGATGCAGTTCCGCGACCAGGTGAGCCTCTTGCCGCACAGGGACGTGGAACGGACGTCCTTCCTCACGCAGCTCGCCCGACGCGACGTCACCGTGCTTTTCGACTACCGGCGTTACGAGACCGACAAGACGCTCATCGCCGAACTGGCAAGGGAGCGCGGCGGCAAGGTCATCGTGTTCACCGACCCGTGGCTCTCACCCGCCGCCGCCCACGCGGACGTCGTCCTCATCACCCAGGTGTCCTCGGACTCTCCCTACGACAGCCTGACACCGGCCCTGGCGGTCGTCGAGTCGCTCGTCGCCGAGGTCCTCAACCGCATCGGCAGCGACGGTCACGAACGGATGAAGCAGGCGGAAAGGGTCGCCCGACGCACCGGTCTTCTGTGAGCGAACCCTCCGTGGTCGGATCCCGTCCCTTCTCGGAGGTGAGGACCGGGCAACTGGTCTCGGGAGTCGGGACCGCTGAAGGCCGTGCGCTCGGCGAGGTTGCGGCGGTCTCGAATCCGACGGCCGGTCGGGGGGAGCCGATTCGGCACAGGTGATCCGCTCCCGGAGGAGGAAGCGGCGGGGCCGGCCCTCTTGGCGATGCCGGCCCCGTCATCCGGCCGACCGGTGCGGCGCGATGTCGATCTGCAGCGCGATGAGGGTCCGGGCGCTGGTGCCGTCTCCGGTGAAGGCGGCGAACCCTCGGGCTTTGGTGAAGCTCACGGTGAACCGCGGTCCGGTCTCGAAGGTCGTCGCGGTGGCACTGTTCTGTGCCCGGGTCGACGCGAGGGCGCGGGCGGTGGTGCGGAAGGAGTAGGGGGTGCCGTCCGGGTTGGCGGCGGAGTGGAAGACGTCGGTGTCGGCCGGCACGGGGGTCGTGGCGGCGGGGACCAGAGGCGCCTTGGCCGGGTGGACGCGCGGTGTCCACGTGCGGGCGTCGTACTGGTCTCCGTCGGTGAGGTAGCTGTACCGGGCACGGCGGAGGGACCAGCCGTTCGCGGAGTCGTGTGCGCGGGCGTCCCGCAGGTCGAGGACGGCGACGCCGTTCGGGCCGAGGACCGTGAGGTGCTCGCGCTCGCTGCCGGGCCGGTCGACGACCAGGGCCGTGTTCTCCTCAAGGGCGTAGACGCGGTCGTGGCCGGTGTCGGATGCGAGGCGCAGCGCCCGGCCTTCGCGTCCGTAGGCGCCGGTGTGGGTGTCGACGAGTCCGGAGCGGAGGAAGCCGAACCCGCCCTTGGGGATGTATCCGAGGCGGGTGGGGTCGTCGAAGTAGCCGGGGGCGCTGCCGTCCCGGAGCGACTCGTAGGACTCGCCGCCGCTGACCATGTCGGGGCCGGAGGCGATCTGGGCGCCCGCGGAGGATCCGGACACCACGGCCCCGTGGGCGAGCTTGGCGCGAATGGCGGCGAGGACCTTGGAGTCCTCGTGCTCGTCTCCGCGCAGGAGGGTGGTGAGGTAGCGGTACTGGTCGCCTCCGCCGAAGAAGAAGCCGGTCATGGACTCGACCTGCGCGACGACGGCGTCCGAGTCTGCGTTGGCCACGTGGTCGATGTCGAGAGGGATCCACTGGGCGTCCGCGGCGCCGTGGCGCTTGAAGAGGCCGGCGTAGTAGGCGCCGTTGCAGGCGGAGTTGCTGCACCGGGCGGGATCGCCGGCGTGGGGGTCCTGGCTTTCGGGCACGGAGGCGGCGGTGATGACGCCGATACGGGCCTGTGGCCCGCCCGCCCGCTTGATGATCTC
>NZ_MWIG01000191.1:0-1970 GCF_002156145.1 Streptomyces sp. NRRL B-24572
CCTGGGTTTCGGCTCCGGTCAGGACCGGAGCCGAAACCCAGGCGGGACGGTTGGGCCCTCGGCAGGGACGGCCCGTCGGCTCAGGAATCAAGCACGGCGGCGATGGCTTCGATCTCCACGAGCTGGCCGTCATAGCCGAGCACGGTGACACCCATCAATGTGCTGGGCACGTCGTGGTCACCGAACGCGTCCCGGACGACCTCCCACGCCGTCACCAGGTCCTCCCGCCGGTGAGAGGCAACGAGAACACGGGTGCTGATGACATCGTGCAGTGACGCGCCCGAGTCCCTCAGAGCGGTCCGCATGTTCTCCACAGCCCTGGCCGTCTGCCCCGCGACGTCCCCGATCGCCGCGGTGGAGCCGTCCTCATTCAGAGGACATGCTCCGGCCAGGAAGATCAGCCGCGACTCGGCCGGGGCCGTGGCCGCGTAGGCGTACTCCGCGACATCGGACAGGGAGGCAGAGCGGATCAATGTGACAGCACGCGGCACGGGCTTCCTTCCGCAGCAGTTCCGGGACACTCAGGACCTTCTCAGAGGTCGACTCCGCGTTCGACGCATTTTCCCGGCCCGTCGACTCCCGTGATGGGCCACTGCGGTCAGCCGCCCAACGGATCTCACGTGATCGAAGAGACGCCCCTTCCCCCGTCGCCGTCATCCAGCGAGCCGGCCACGTGAATCCGGCCTTTACCGCGGCGGTTGCGAACGCGTCTCCGCGATCGAGCACCCGCCCTCCTGTGCTTCTGCCGTGCGGACTTGGGGGGAGGGGACCGTCAGCGCCCGGGGCCGGGATGCTCACCCGGGTCATGCCCCCGGATCCTCCGTCACGGGCAGGCACTCGGCGAGCAGGTCGACGACGTCGCGCCAGGCCCGCTGCGCGTGCCGTGGGTGGTAGCCGACGCCGGGGACCGCGGGGTGGTCGACCGGCGGGTGGTGGAAGGCGTGCAAGGCGCCGCCGTAGACCGTGAGGCGCCAGTCGACGCCGGCGGCCTGCATCTCGGCGGTGAACGCGTTCCGTTGCGCGGGCGGCATGATCGGGTCTTCCGACCCGACCCCGGCCCACACCGGGCAGCGGATGTGCGCCGCCTCGCCCGGTCGGCCCGTGGTCAGTGCGTTGACTGTCCCGATCGCGCGCAGGTCGACGCCGTCGCGCCCGAGTTCCAGCGCGACGGCGCCCCCGGTGCCGTAGCCGACGGCGGCGATCCGGTCGGGGTCGGTCCGCGGTTCGGTGCGCAACACCCCGAGTGCCGCATGGCCGATGCCCCGCATCCGGTCGGGGTCGGCGAGCAACGGCAGGCAACGGGCCAGCATCTCCTCGGGGTCGCCCAGATAGCGCCCGCCGTGAAGGTCGAAGGCCAGCGCCACGTATCCCAGCTCGGCGAGAGCGTCGGCCCGGCGGCGCTCGACGTCGCTGAGTCCCATGCCCTCCGGTCCGAGCAGCACCGCGGGCCGGCGGTCGACACCGGCCGGGAGCGCGAGGTGCCCGATCATCGTCAAACCGTCGGCCGGGTACTCGACCGTACACGTCGTGATCGTCGTCATGAGACTGGACCGTAGTGATCGTCGAGCCCGGTTCGGCCGGTGTTCCGCCGCTGGCAGAACAGCGTGCGTGTCCCTCGTGTCCCTCTGGAATACGGGGGCGAGCGCTCAGGGCTTCAAGCGCTTCGAGGAAGGGCGGGCCGTCTCCTTCCTCTTCACCGCGGAGCGAGGGCGGACGGGTACGCAGGCCACCGAGGTCCGCTTCGCACAGCCCCCCGGGGTCGCCGGCTTCAGCAGCTCCCTTCGGCTCCGGCAGATGCGAAGTGCGGTTCACCCGGCTGGAACCGGCGGGGATGGTTCCACTACGGTCCAGTCTCATGACGACGATCACGACGTGTACGGTCGAGTACCCGGCCGACGGTTTGACGATGATCGGTCACCTCGCGCTCCCGGCCGGTGTCGACCTCCGGCCCGCGGTGCTGCTCGGACCGG
>NZ_MWIG01000192.1:0-10283 GCF_002156145.1 Streptomyces sp. NRRL B-24572
GCGCCGAGCGCGAAGACGTCGGCGGCGCCGGTGACCTCCTCGCCGAGTGCCTGTTCGGGGGCGAGGTAGCCGGGGGTGCCGAAGGCGTTGCCGGTGGCGGTGAGCCGGGTGGACTCCAGGGCGCGGGCGATCCCGAAGTCGAGGACGCGCGGCCCGTCGGAGGCCATGACGATGTTGCCGGGCTTGAGGTCGCGGTGGACGAGCCCGCAGGCGTGGATCGCCTCCAGGGCCTCGGCGAGCGCGGCCCCGAGCGAGCGGAGCCGGGCCTCGTCCATGGGGCCCTGGGCGGTGAGGAGTCCGGAGAGGGTGGGCCCCGGGATGTAGGCGGTGGCGAGCCAGGGGGCCTCCGCCTCGGGGTCGGCGTCGACGACCTGGGCGGTGTGGAAGCCGCCGACCTGCCGGGCCGCGGCGACCTCGGCGCGGAAGCGGGCGCGGAAGGACGGGTCGGAGGCGAGTTCCGGCCGCGCGACCTTGACGGCGACGGCGCGCCCGCCGCGCGATCGGGCCAGATAGACGGTGCCCATGCCGCCTTCGCCTAGCTTGTGCTCGATGACGTATCTACCGATGACAGTCCCCACGCGGGACAGTATGGCCGAACTCCCCATCTTGACCGGTCCATGACATAGCCGGACCATGTGGCCGGACAGTCAGTCACGCACCCGGACACCCGCACGACTTGCCCGGCACCCGCACGACTCGGTCGCACTCCCCCACACTCCCCACCCAGGAGACAGCATGCGACGTCCCCTCCGCGGCAGAAGGTCCGCCACCCTCGCGGCCCTCGTGGCGTTCGCCCTCGCGGCGCCCCTCTCCGCCCTCAGCACGCCCGCCGGGGCCGACCCGGCGCCGACCGCCGCCCGCATCGCGTCCGGGGCCGAAGAGGTGATCCGGCAGTACGAGATCGCCGGACCGACCACCCCGGCCGCCCTCACCGCGCTGACCGCCACCGGCGTCTCGATCGACGAGGTCGACGCCCGCACGGTCGTCGTCAGCGCCAACACCGAGCAGCTCGCCCGCCTCAAGGCCCTCGGCTACGCGCCGATCGCCCTGCCCGCCCCGCCGAACCGCAGCATCGAGGGCGACAAGACGGCCGGCCCGCTCGACTTCCCCTCCGCCGACGCGAAGTACCACAACTACGCCGAGACGAACGCGGAGATCGACCAGCGGCTCGCCGCCCACCCCTCCATCATGCGCAAGCAGGTCATCGGGAAGTCGTACCAGGGCCGGGACATCGTCGCCATCAAGGTCAGCGACAACGTCGCCACCGACGAGAACGAGCCCGAGGTCCTCTTCACCCACCACCAGCACGCCCGCGAGCACCTCACCGTCGAGATGGCGCTCTACCTGCTGCGCGAACTCGGCGCGGGCTACGGCACGGACCCCCGGATCACCAACATGGTGAACAGCCGCGAGATCTGGATCGTCCCGGACCTCAACCCGGACGGCGGCGAGTACGACATCGCGAGCGGCTCGTACCGCAGCTGGCGCAAGAACCGCCAGCCCAACGCCAACTCCTCCTACATCGGCACGGACCTCAACCGGAACTGGGACTTCAAGTGGGCCTGCTGCGGCGGCTCCTCCGGTACGAAGAGCTCCGAGACCTACCGGGGCGCGGCCCCCGAGTCGGCCCCCGAGGTGAAGGTCGTCGCCGACTTCGTACGCTCCCGGGTGGTCGGCGGGAAGCAGCAGATCACGGCGGCCATCGACTTCCACACGTACAGCGAGCTGGTCCTCTGGCCCTTCGGCTGGACCACGTCCGACACCACCACCGGCATGACCCAGGACGACCGCGACGCCTTCGCGACCGTCGGCCGGTCGATGGCGGCGAGCAACGGCTACACGCCCGAGCAGTCCAGCGACCTGTACATCACGGACGGCTCGATCGACGACTACCTGTGGGGCACGCAGAAGATCTTCGCGTACACCTTCGAGATGTACCCGACGTCGTCCTTCGACGGCGGCTTCTACCCGCCCGACGAGGTCATCGAGCGCGAGACGAGCCGCAACCGCGACGCGGTCCTCCAGCTCCTGGAGAACGCGGACTGCATGTACCGCTCGATCGGCAAGCAGGCGCAGTACTGCGGGGCCTGACGGCCCGTGGGCGAGGGGGTGCCCCGGCCGCGCCACGGCCGGGGCACCCCTTCGTCCGGTCTCAGTCGAGGACCGCGAGGGCGTCGATCTCGATGAGGAGGCCGGCGGGGAGGCCGACGTAGACGGTGGTGCGGGCGGCGGCGGGGGCCTTGAGGTCCTGCTCCTCGAAGTACTGGTTGTAGATCTCGTTCATCTCGGCGAAGTGGTCCACGTCGGTGAGGTAGACGCGCATCATCATCACGTCGTCCCAGCTCGCGCCGCCCTCCTCCAGGATCGCCTTGACGTTGGCGAAGGTCTGCAGGGTCTGCTCGCGCAGGGTCGGGCCCGCGACCGTCGGGGCCCGGCCCTCGACGGCGGGCAGGAAGCCGACCTGGCCGGCGACCTGGAGGATGTTGCCCTTCCGCACGCCGTGCGAGAACTTCGCGGGCGGGGCGGTGTGGGTGGCGGGGGTGATCGCGGTCTTCTCGCTCATGCGCTGTCCTTCGTAGCGGGTTCGCCGGAGTACTCGCGGCTGATGGCGTCCGCGGTGCTGCGCACCTGCGGGAGGAGGGTGAGGAGTTCCTCGGCGGTGACGACCACGTTCGGCGCCGAGACCGACATCGCGGCGACGACCCGCCCGTCGGCCCCGCGGATGGGCGCGCCGACGCAGTTGATGGACTCCTCGTGGCCGCCGAGGTCGGTGGCCCAGCCCTGTTCGCGTACGGTCGCCAGCTCCTTGAGGAAGGCGGCGGCGTTCGGCGTCGAACGGGGCGTGTACGGGGGGTAGTCGAGCTTCGCGGCGACCGCGCGGCGCTCCGCCTCGGGCAGGTCGGCGAGGAGCAGCTTGGCGACGGCGGCGACGGTGATCGCGACGGGCTTGCCGATGCGCGAGTACATGCGGACCGGGTAGCGGGACTCGACCTTGTCGATGTAGACGACCTCGCCCTCCTCGTACACCGCGAGGTGGACCGTGTGCCCGGTCCGCTCGTTGAGGGCGGCGAGGTAGGGGTGGGCGATCTCGCGGACGTCGAGGTTCTCGACGGCCTCCTGCGCGAGCGCGAACAGCCGGGCGCCCAGGCGGTAGCGCTGGTCCTGCTGCCGGTGGACGAGCCCGTGCTCGTGGAGCGTGCGCAGCAGCCGCAGGGCCGTGGACTTGTGGACGCCGAGCCGCTCGGCGACCTGCCCGAGATCGGCGGGTCCCCGGGCGAGCAGCGGCAGGATGCTGAGCGCCCGGTCGACGGTCTGGCTCATGGCGTACGTACCTCCTGGTCGTCCCCCGTCCAGCCGGGGCCGAGGTGAAGTGTGCCCCAGGCGGCGTCGTCGAGCGCCGCGAGGCGGTCGGCGTGGCCGCGACGGGGCGGGGCGGCGAAGTCCCCGGGGACGGTGAGCGCGGCGGCGGCCGCGAGGTGCCCGTGCCGGAGCCGGGCCCGCATGGGGAGGTCGCGGAGGGTCGCGGAGAGGAACCCGGCGGCGAAGGCGTCGCCGGCGCCCACGGGGGAGACGACGTCGACGCGGGGCGGGCGTTCGAGGTGGCCCACGCCATCGGCGTCCTCGATGTGCGCGAAGGACTCGGGACGGCGGTCGGCGACGTAGGCTCCGCCCTTGCCGAGCTTGACGACGAGGACCTCGGGCCCGTCGATGAGGTCGGAGACGGCCCCGGTGCCCTTCAGGCCCCACAGCGCCTTCGCCTCGTCCGCGCCCACGAAGACGACGTCCGCCCGCCGCGCGAGTTCGAGGAGGACCTCGGGGGCGTTGCCGTCGCGCCACAGACCCGGCCGGTGGTTCACGTCGAACGACACCAGGGGCCGTCCGGGGCGCGGGGCCGTGAGGTCCCGCAGAAGGCTCAGGCAGTCCGGCGAGAGCGCGGCGGTGATGCCGGTGACGTGGAGGATCCGGGCGTCGGCGACGGAGGCGTACGGGACGGTCGCGGGCGACATCGCGGAGGCGGCGGAACCGGCCCGGTAGTAGACGACCTCGTGCGCGTCGGTCGCCCGGTCCTCGTCCGTGCGGAAGTAGACGCCGGTCGGCCGGTGCGGGTCGCGCCCGACGGCCCCGACGTCGACGCCGTGCGCCGCGATCGTCTCGACGAGGTGGTCGCCGAAGCCGTCGCACCCGACGCGCCCGACCCACCGGACCCGGTGTCCGGCCGCGGCGAGGGCGCAGGCGACGTTGGACTCGGCGCCGCCGATCGCGCGGGTGAAGGAGGGGACGTCGGCGAGGCGGCCCGGCCGGGTGGGCAGGAAGGTCACCATGGACTCGCCGAGGCAGACGACGTCCGGGGCCGCGACGACGGGCGCCGGTCCGCTCACGATCGCGCCCCCTCGGACTCGTACGGGTCCATTGACCCGGCCTTGGCCCGGATGTTAGACAGCCATCAGCACCATGCGCAACGAGCGTTGCACATCCCGCAACGCTCATGATGAGGAGGCCTCATGCCCGACCTGGCGAACGAGCGCGTCGACCACCGCTTCAAGGCCCTGCCCCCGGACGCCGAGGGCCTGACCGTCGGCGAACTCTCCGCCCAGCGGCGCAACCTCTTCACCGGCGGCTACACCACCCCGGTCCTCGCCCTCTCCGCCGAGTCCGTCGAGCACAACCTCCGCCTCCTGGAGACGTACGCCGAGCGCCACGGCCTCGCGTTCGCCCCGCACGGCAAGACCTCCATGGCCCCCCAGCTCTTCGACCGGCAGCTGGAGCACGGCGCCTGGGGCATCACCGCCGCCGTCCCCCACCAGGCCCGCGTCTACCGCGCCCACGGCGTCGCCCGGATCTTCCTGGCCAACGAGGTCGTCGACCCGGTCGCGCTGCGCTGGCTCGCCGCCGAACTCGACGCCGACCCCGCCTTCCGCCTCATCTGTTACGTCGACTCCGTGCGCGGCGTCGAGCTGATGGACGAGGCCCTGCGCGCGGCCGGCGCGTCCCGCCCCGTGGACGTCGTCGTCGAGCTGGCCGCCGGTGCGACCGGACGGACCGGCGTGAGGACCGAGGCGGAGTGCGCGGCCGTCGCCGACGCCGTCGCGGCCACCGACACCCTGCGGCTCGTCGGCGTCGCCGGGTACGAGGGCACGATGCCCGGCGCCGACGCCGACAGCGTGCGGGAGTGGCTGCAGCGGCTCGTCTCGCTCGCCGCCGACTTCGACAAGGCCGGCCGCTTCGACCCCGCCGTCGGCGAGATCGTCGTCAGCGCGGGCGGCAGCGAGTGGTTCGACACGGTCGCCGAGGTCTTCGCGGAGATCCCCGAGCTCTCCCTCCCGGTCCTCAAGCTGCTGCGCTCCGGCGCGTACGTCTCCCACGACGACGGCCAGTACCGCAACCGCACCCCCTTCAACCGGATCCCCGAGGAGGGCGCGCTCCAGCCCGCGTTCCGCCTCTGGTCGCAGGTCGTCTCCCGGCCCACCGGGGGGCAGGCCTTCACCAACGCGGGCAAGCGGGACGCCGCCCACGACCTGCACCTCCCGGAGGCGCAGGTGGTCCGCGACGCCCGCACGGGCGAGATCCGCGCCGCGGAGGGCATCACCGTCACGGGCCTCTCCGACCAGCACACCTGGCTCGCCACCGAACCGGGCGCGGACGTGGAGGTCGGCGACTGGGTGGGGATGGGCCTGTCCCACCCCTGCACGATCTTCGACAAGTGGCAGCTGATCCCGGTCGTCGAGGCGGACGGCACGGTGGTCGACCACATCCGCACGTTCTTCTGATCGCCGAAGATCGCCAGAGGGGGCCGGAGTGATGGATCTCGTCTTCCGTGACGCGGAGGTCGTCGACGGCAGCGGCGGCGACTCCTACCGGGCCGACGTCGGCATCGAGGACGGCCGGATCGTCTCGATCGTCAAGGAGGCCGCGGCGGCCGGCTGCCAGCGCCCGACCGCCCGCCGCGTCCTGGACGCCGAGGGCCTCGCCCTGGCCCCCGGTTTCATCGACATGCACGCCCACAGCGACCTCGCGCTGCTCCGCGACCCGGACCACAGCGCGAAGGCCGCGCAGGGCGTGACCCTGGAGGTCCTGGGCCAGGACGGCCTGTCGTACGCCCCCGTCGACGACCGCACGCTCGACGGGGTCCGCCGGGCGGTCACCGGCTGGAACGGCGACGGCGCGGACACGGACTTCGACTGGCGCACGGTCGGCGAGTACCTGGACCGGCTCGACCGGGGGATCGCGGTCAACGCCGCGTACCTGATCCCCCAGGGCACGGTCCGCATGTACGCGATGGGCTGGGAGGACCGGCCCGCGACGGAGCCCGAGCTGAACCGGATGCGCCGGCTCGTCGCCGAGGGCCTGCAGCAGGGCGCGGTCGGCATGTCCTCCGGCCTCACCTACACCCCCGGCATGTACGCGCCGGACTCCGAGCTCACCGCGCTGTGCCGGGTCGTCGCGGAGTACGGCGGCTACTACTGCCCGCACCACCGCTCGTACGGGGCGGGGGCGCTGCGCGCGTACGCGGAGATGGTGGCGCTCACCCGGGAGGCGGGCTGCGCCCTGCACCTGGCCCACGCGACCATGAACTTCGACGTCAACGAGGGCAGGGCCCCGGAGCTCCTGGCCCTCCTCGACGAGGCCCTCGACGGCGGCGCCGACATCAGCCTCGACACGTACCCGTACACCCCGGGCAGTACGACCCTGCTCGCGCTGCTCCCGAGCTGGGCGAGCGAGGGCGGCCCGGAGGCGGCCCTGTCCCGCCTCCGGGACGACGCGACGGCCGAACGCATCCGGCACCACCTGGAGGAGCTCGGCTCGGACGGCTGCCACGGGGTGCCGGTCGACTGGGCCACGATCGAGATCTCGGGCGTCACGGACCCCGCCCTGACGGACCACGTGGGCCGCCGCGTGGACGGCTGGTCCACGGCCCGCCGGCTGCTCCTCGACGACCGTCTCGGCACGACGATCCTCCAGCACGTGGGCCACGAGGAGAACGTCCGGACGATCATGCGGCACCGGGTGCACACGGGCGGCTCGGACGGCATCCTCCAGGGCCGCAAGCCGCACCCGCGCGCGTACGGCACGTTCCCGGAGTACCTGGGGCGGTACGTGCGCGAGCTCGGCGTCCTCTCCCTGGAGGAGTGCGTCGCCCACCTCACCTCCCGCCCCGCGGCCCGCCTCCGCCTCCCGGACCGGGGCCTGGTGAAGGAGGGATACGTGGCGGACCTGGTCCTCTTCGACCCGACGACGGTCGCGTCGGGCGCGACGTACGAGAACCCGCGCACCCTCCCGGTGGGCATCCCGCACGTCCTGGTCGACGGAAGGTTCGTCATGGAGGACGGCCGGAGGACGGACGTGCTGGCGGGCCGCTCAGTCCGGAGGACGGAGATCCGCTGAGTCGCGGGCCGCTGAGTCGTGGGCCACCGCCGGTCGCGGACCGCGCGTGCGCTGGGGCGGAACGACGTCCGCCACGGTTCCTCCGGAGCCCCACGGCTCCCGCCGCACCCACAGGAGTCCGAGCCCGAGCACCGCACCCGCCAGCACGAATCCGTACCACGGCGTGTGCCCCGACGGCTGCGTCTCGTACACAAGCGCCGCCGACAGCACCGCCAGCACCTGCCCCGCCCGGCTCCGCCAGGCGACCGCCGCCACGACGACCGTCCCCCACAGCAGGTACCACGGCTGCACCATCGGCGAGAGCGCGACCAGGGCGACCAGCGAGAGCCCGAGCCCGAGGACCGGATCGAGGCGGCCCCGGTAGGCCCGCCACGCGAGCGCCGCGATGATCGCGAGGGCCGCGAGCAGCCCCAGTTTCTGCACGAGGGCCTTGACCGGGTCCGGGTCGTCGGCGGCGAGCAGCCCCAGGCCGAGGCCCAGGTCACTGGTGAGGGACAAGGGCGTATGGATGGCCGCGGCCACGCTCTGCGTCCGCAGCCACCCGAACCCCGTCCCGGCCAGCACCGACGTCCCCGCCGCCACCGCCCCCGCGACGGTCCCGGGCAGGACGAGCCCCTTCAGCAGCCCCCGTACGCCTCCACCGCGCGCGAGGAGCACGCCGATGAAGAGCAGGGCCACCGCCGCCGGTGACTTGGTCATCATCGCGAAGCCGACGAGGACGCTGCCGAGCACCCACCGCCCGCGCGTGGCGAGCAGGACGCCGCCGAGCATGAGGCCGATCATCAGCCCGTCGTTGTGCATGCCGCCGACGACGTGGACGAGGAGCAGCGGGTTGAGCGCGGCGAGCCAGAGCGCACCCCCGCCACCGCCGAATCCCCGTACCGCCCACACGATCAGGGCGAGCGCGCCGAGGGCGACGAGCCGCAGGCCGAGGACGGCGGGCACGACCGCCCCGCCGGTCAGCTTCACGACCCCCGCGGCGAGGAGCAGGAAGGCGGGCCCGTACGGCGCGGGGGTGTGGGTCCAGTTCCCGCCGACGCTCGCCGCCGCGTCGGCCCCGAGATCCCCCGGCCCGAGAACCGACGGCCCGGCCCCGTACACGTCGTGGCCTTCGAGGACCATCGCGCCCTGGGCGATGTAGCTGTAGACGTCGGCGCTGTGCAGCGGCGGGGCGAGGAGCAGCGGCGCGATCCAGCAGGCGAGGGTCGCGAGCACTCCGTCCCGCAGTCCGCGGGCGAGGAGGACGCCGTACCGCCACCAGGCGGCGACGAGCAGGGTCAGGCCGAGGGTCGCGAGGACCGCGCCGGCCACCTCGACCGCGGAGCCGCGCGGCTCCCACAGCGGCCCGCCGCCGAGGACCGGCAGGGTGCCGGCCGCGTACCCGCCGACGGCGACGGCGAGCGACCCGGCCGTGCCGAGCCACCGGCATCCGGAGGCGCTGAAAACCCACATGACGTTCCAACCTACCCGGCCGTGGACTACCCCACGGCGGCGGTACGGTCCAGGGTCTCGGTCGCGGTGCCGGTGCGCTGCATCCGGTGCCAGCGGAGCCGGCTGCCGAGGAGCGCGGTGACGACGGACTGGACGACGACCAGGTACATCAGCTGTCGGTAGACGACGATCTGCAGGGGAAGGGTCCAGATCGGCTCGAACCGCTCGTGGTCCAGGCGGAGCGCGTACACGGCCGTGCCGACCTGCACGGCGGTGAAGCCGAGCCATACGCCCATGGCCTGCCCGGGGTCCTGGAAGAGCAGTCCGTAGACGGCGAAGACGTCGACGAGGGGGGCGAGCAGGGGCAGCACGGTCTGGAAGAGCAGCAGGTAGAGGAGGCCGCGGCGGCCGAGCTTGCCGGACTGGCCGCCCTCGACGACCGCCCTGCGGTGCTTCCACATGGCCTGGAGGGTGCCGTAGCACCACCGGTAGCGCTGCTTCCACAGCTGGCGGACCGTGGACGGGGCCTCCGTCCAGGCGATGGCGGACTCCTCGTACACGACGCGCCAGCCGGCCCGGCACAGCGCCATCGTGAGGTCGGTGTCCTCGGCGAGGGTGTCCTCGCTGACCCCGCCGACGCCGGCGAGCGCGTCCCTGCGGAAGGCGCCGATGGCGCCGGGGACGGTGGGCATGCACTCCAGGACGTCGTACATGCGCCGGTCGAGGTTGAAGCCGATCACGTATTCCAGGTGCTGCCACCGGCCGAGGACGCCCTGCCGGTTGCCGACCTTGGTGTTGCCGCTGACCGCGCCGACGCGGGGGTCGGCGAGCGGCTGGATCAGGCGGCGGACAGCGTCCGGCTCGAAGACGGTGTCGCCGTCGATCATCACGACGATGTCGTGGTGGGCCCAGGCGAGGCCGGTGTTGAGGGCGGCGGCCTTGCCCGCGTTGGGCTGGCGCACCACCATCACGCGCGGGTCGTCGATGGACTCGGCGATCTCGAAGGTGCGGTCGGAGGAGCCGTCGTCGATGACGACGACCTGGATCGCCTCGTACGTGGAGGCGAGCAGGGAGCGGACGGTCGCCTCGATCCCCGCCTCCTCGTTGTAGGCGGGGACGAGGATGGAGACCGGCTCGGTGACGGGAGGCAGCCGGGGCGCGCCGCGGCGGCGGCGGTTCCGGGTGCGGCGGACGTGGACGCGGGCGATGCCGAGGAGGAGGGTGAGCCGTACGGCGGTGATGACGCCGGCCACGACGAGCAGCCAGGTCATGGCGTCGACGAAGCCCCGGGACGCGCTCTGCGCCTGGACGAAGGCGGCGCCCTTCCATTCGGCGAGCGTCGAGACGTGGTACGTCGTGTCGGTGAGACCGAGGGCCTGGCCGATGGAGGTGTAGCGGGTGCTGCTGCCGGGGCGGGCGAGGAGCTTCTCGGTCTCGTCGGCGGCCTGCGGGGAGCCGGTGAGCTGGAG
>NZ_MWIG01000193.1:0-7813 GCF_002156145.1 Streptomyces sp. NRRL B-24572
TCTTCCCCTCCTCCGGCGGTTCGGGCAGGGTCGTCCTGGCCAGTGCGGTCGCGCCCTGGGCCGTACCGCCGGAGGAGGGGAAGAGCAGCGGCAGCAGGGCGGCGAGGGCCGCGAGGCGGCCCCGTCCCCGTTCCTCCCAGTCCGGTCCGTACGCGGCCGTGGCGACCGACTCCAGTTCGCTGACGAACGCGTCCGCGTTCTCCGGCCGCTCGTGCGGGGCCTTGGCGAGGCCCCGGCGGATGAGCGGGCGCAGCGGCTCCGGCGCCTGTCCGTCGGGGACGGGCGCCTCCAGGTGCTGGAGGGCGAGTTCGGCGAAGTTGTCCCCCGCGAAGGGCTTGCGCCCGGTCAGGCACTCGAAGAAGGTCGCGGTCGCCGCGTAGACGTCGGCCGCGGGCGAGGCGGGGGCGCCGTTCCACTGCTCGGGCGCCATGTAGGCGGGTGTTCCGGCGATGCCGGGCCTGCTGTCGCGTCCGGCCGCGATCCCGAAGTCGACGAGCTTGGACGATCCGTCGGCGGCGACGAGGACGTTCTCGGGCTTGTAGTCGCGGTGGACGACGCCCGCCCGGTGGGCGGCGGCGAGGCCGAGGAGCGAGCCCTTGAGGACCGCGAGGGCGGCCTCGGGGCCGGTCGAGCCCTCCCGGGCGAGGAGGGCGCGCAGGGCGACGCCGTCCACCAGTTCCATGACGATGGCCGCTCCCCGCGGCGCCTCGACGTACTCGTAGAGCCCGACGACGTACGGGCTGTCGAGAGCGCCGAGGAGCCGGGCCTCGGAGCGGAACCCGCGGACGAACGACTCGTCGGAACGCAGCCGCTCGCTCAGGTACTTCACGGCCACCGGCACGCCGGTCGCGTCGTGGACGGCGAGCGCCACGCGTCCGCTGCCGCCCGCGCCCAGCTCCCGGGACTCCGTGTATCCCGGGACGATCCATGCGCTCATCCCCGTTCCCCCCTCGGCGCCGTGGCGGCCTTCCTCCACAGGGACAGATTCTCGCCACGGCCGGTTCCCGGCGATAGGGGGAAAGAGGGAAAAGGGGACGGCCCCCCACATTCGTGGAGGGCCGTCCGGTGTGCGGTGCGGCTCACAGCGTCTTACGGCGTCACCTTCAGCAGCTTGTTCGCCGTGCCGGAGGAGGGGTTCTTGATGGCGTCGGGCGTGGCCGCCCCGGTCAGTGCGGCAGCCGTGTCGGCGGGCGTCGCCGACGGGTGGGCCGCCAGGTAGAGGGCGGCGGCGCCCGTCACGTGCGGCGTGGCCATGGACGTGCCGGAGATCGTCTTGGTGCCGGTGTCGCTGTCGTTCCAGTCCGACGTGATGTCCGATCCGGGGGCGTACAGGTCCACCACCGCACCGAAGTTGGAGAAGTCCGACTGCTCGTCGTCCTTGGTGCTGGAGGCCACGGTGATGGCCTCGGACACCCGGGCCGGCGAGCCCTGGCCGGCGTCGGAGGACTCGTTTCCGGCCGCGACCGCGAAGGTCACGCCGGAGGCGATGGCGCGCTGGACCGCGGCGTCGAGCGCCTCGTCGGCGCCGCCGCCGAGGCTCATGTTCGCGACGGAGGGCCCGGAGTGGTGCTGCGTCACCCAGTCGATGCCCGCCACGACCTGCTCGGTGGTGCCGGAGCCGTTGTCGTCGAGGACCCGCACGGCGACGATCTTCGCCTTCTTGGCGACGCCGTGGGAGGTGCCGGCGATGGTGCCCGCGACGTGGGTGCCGTGGCCGTTGCCGTCGTCGGCGGTGTCGTCGTTGTCCACGGCGTCGAAGCCGTGGGTGGCCCGGCCGCCGAAGTCCTGGTGCGTGATCCGGACGCCGGTGTCGATGACGTACGCGGTGACGCCCTCTCCCCCGCCGTCGGGATAGGTGTACTTGTCGTCTCCGGCCGTCTCGGTCTGGTCGATCCGGTCCAGGCCCCAGGACGGGGGCTTCTCCTGAGTCTCCTCGATGCTGAAGCGCTTGTTCTGGACGACCGTGTCGACGGCGGGGTCGGCGGCGAGCCGCTTGGCCTCCTCGACGGTCAGACCCGATGCCGAGAAGCCGTTGACCTTCGAGCCGTAGGAGCGCTGGAGGGTGCCGCCGTACTTCTTCGCGAGCTCCGCCTTGTTCGCGGATGCGTCGAGGATGACGACGAAGCTGCCGGCGACGGCGCCCGGGGCGCCGAGTCCGTGCACGGTGCCCTCGGCCGGGGCGGCCGCCCCGGCGAGATTGCCCGCGAGCAGCGCCGCGGTGGCGGCGCCTGCTACTCCTGCGGCTATGGCCGCGTTGCGAAGTCCGCGGGATCGCTTGTGAGTTGCCATGAAAAGGGATCTCTCCTCGTGTTGACGTGTGGGGCGTCAAACGTTCGAGAGAACCCTGTGTGGATTGGCAGGAGCAAATCAAGTGCGAACCAGGGGTAAGGGGTTCTTCAACAAGGTTTCTGAATAAGCCCTCCGCATCGCCTCCACCTCGCACACGCCCCGTCGCCAACTCCTCCGTGAAATGGACACGTTCGAGGCGGCCGACGGGGCGGGCGGGGAGTCAGTGACGCAAGCGGGTGTTGAGGCGGGCGGCCCGGCGGGTCAGGTGGTCGCGTTCCAGGGTGTCGGTCGCCTTCTTCGCCGCCTCGGCGTACAGCCGCGCCGCCGTGGTGAGATCGCCGGCGCGTTCATGGAGGTACGCCGCCACCGCCGTGTACCGGGGCAGGGAGTCGTCGAGCTCCGCGAGCGCCGCCAGGCCGGCGCGCGGTCCGTCGGCCTCGCCGACGGCGACCGCGCGGTTGAGCCGGACGACCGGACTGTCCGTCAGGCGCGTGAGCTCGTCGTACCACTCGACGATCTGCACCCAGTCGGTCTCCTCGGCCGTGGGGGCGTCGGCGTGGAGCGCCGCCACGGCGGCCTGCGCCTGGAACTCGCCGAGGCGGTCGCGGGCGAGGGCCGCCTGCAGGATCTCGACGCCCTCGGCGATCGCCCGGGTGTCCCACCGGCCGCGGTCCTGCTCCGCGAGCGGCACCAGGCTGCCGTCGGGCGCGGTCCGGGCGGCGCGCCGGGCGTGGTGGAGCAGCATGAGGGCGAGGAGCCCCGCCACCTCGGGGTGGTCGATGACGGCCGCGAGCTGCCGGGTGAGCCGGATGGCCTCGGCGGAGAGGTCGACGTCGCCGGAGTAGCCCTCGTTGAAGACCAGGTAGAGGACGCGGAGCACGGTGGCGACGTCTCCGGGGCGGTCGAACCGTACGCCGGAGACCGTCCGTTTGGCCCGGCTGATCCGCTGCGCCATGGTCGCCTCGGGCACCAGGTAGGCCCGGGCGATCTGGCGGGTGGTCAGGCCGCCGACGGCGCGCAGCGTGAGCGCGACCGCCGACGAGGGCGTCAGGGACGGGTGGGCGCAGAGGAAGTACAGCTGGAGCGTGTCGTCCACCGCGGGCGCGGGCCCGGGCGCGGGTTCCTCGTCGACGAGGTCCTCGCGCCGGCGGCGGGCGGTGTCCGCGCGGGCCGCGTCCAGGAACTTGCGCCAGGCGACGGTGACCAGCCAGCCCTTCGCGTCGCGCGGAGGGTCGTCCGGCCAGACGCGGACGGCTTCCACCAGGGCGTCCTGCACGGCGTCCTCGGCCGCCGCGAAGTCGGCTCCGCGGCGGACGAGGACGGTGAGGACGCTCGGCGTGAGGCTTCGGAGCAGGGCCTCGTCCATGGGTGCGGTCACTCCGTGATGACGGGCGGCGCGGCCATGAGCGGGCGCAGTTCGAGCCACTCGTGGATCGGCTTCCCGCCGGCCCCGGGAGCGGCCGAGAGCTCCCCGGCGAGCTCCAGGGCGCGCTCGTAGCTGTCGACGTCGATCACCATCCAGCCGGCGATGAGGTCCTTGGTCTCGGCGAACGGGCCGTCGGTGACCGGCGGGCGGCCCTCGCCGTCGTACCGGACCCACACCCCCTCGGGGGCGAGCCCCTGGGCGTCGACGAACTCGCCGGTCTTCTCCAGCTTGGCGGCGAAGTCGTGCATGTACTGCACGTGGGCCGAGATCTCCTCGGGCGTCCACTGGTCCATGGGCACGAAGCCCTCCGGGCACGGGGCGCCACGGTAGTGCTTCAGCATCAGGTACTTGGCCATGGTGTTCTCCTCGGTCCTTGTGCGGCCCATTCTGGTCGCTCTCACACCGGGGACGGAGCAGGTCACGGGTTCTCGACATCGCCGCCGGATTTTTTTCCGGCTTTCTCGACGTGTCCCGTGCCGGCTTCCCCGGCCTGCCGCTGACCGGCTTCCCCGGCCTGGCCGGCCTCAGCCCCACCAGCTGCGCGGTCCTGGCCCTGACCCTCGCCTACGGCGCGTACACCGCCGAGGTGTACCGGGCCGGCGTCGAAGGCGTCCGCAAGAGCTACGGCGAGCACGAGGTCCTGAAGGGCGTCGACCTCTCCGTGGACCAGCACGAGGTCGTCTGCCTCATCGGCGGCACCGACGCGCCGCGCCAGGCGCTCCGGCTCGGCCGCCGGGCCCGGGGCACCCGGTTCCACCCCGAGGCGACCCCGGCGATCGTCTCCCCGTGGAGCCGCGACGGCGCCGTGCTGCGCCGCAGCGGCCTCGGCCCGGCCGCGATCGCCGAGCAGCTCCGGCCACGCCACGCGGACGCCGCCCGTGCCCGGCGGACCGTCGCCCACCGCTGGGCCGCCCTCGTCCACGACGCGCACGCCCGGCGAGGTGCGGCGGGCTCCGCCGATCCCGTACGGGAGGAGCTCCTCGTCCGCGACACGGACCGACACCCGCACGAGGCGGCCGAGGCGGACGCCCAGTACCGGGCGCTGACGGAACTGCGCACCGTCTCCGTCGAGGAGTACCGCGCCCTCGGGCGCTCCTGCGTGGACAACGAGCAGTGGCGCGCCGCGTACGAGGCGATCGCACCGGGCCTCGCCGCGTACCAGCGCGACGCGATCGAGGCGTACGCCCCGTCCGGGCTGGGCTGAACGGGGACAGGGCGGCCACCGGGGGAGAACGCTTCCTCGGTGGCCGTCCTGCCTTCGCGGCCGACCGGGGCCCTGGAGCCTGGACGGACGGTGGTCTCACCGCTGGGCCAGGCTCGCCGTCGCCGGTGGGGTCTGCGCTCCGTCTCGGGGCACGAAGACATGCGGGCGGGGGTGCGGCATCGGCGCGCCGGCCGCGGTCGCGGCGAGGTCCAGGGCGGCGAGGAGGAGACGCAGGGCCCGACGGGCCGGCGGGGCGTCGAGCCGGGCTTCGAGGTCCGCCAGGGCGCGGCGGGCGCGGTGCCGGGCGCGGCCGGTGTGCCCGGCCCTGTGGTAGGCGAAGGCGTGGGCGTAGTGGGCGAGGGCCGTGGCCCAGGCGTCGTTCGCGCAGCCCGCCTGCGCGAGGGCGCGGCGGGCGGTGCGGGCCGCCGCCGCGGGGGTGCGGTGGGCCTGGACGACGGCCAGGGCGGCCAGGCTGACGGCGGGCGACGGGCCTCCGGGGGCGCCGCCGGGTGTCGTGTCCGCCGCCTGACGGTAGTACGCGGCGGCCGATTCGGGGTCCTGGCGCCGCCACGCCAGGGTGCCGTGCACATGGGCGATGCGGCCGAGGAGGGCGTCGTCGCCGGCGAGGACGGCCGCAGGCCAGGCGAGGGACAGCAGGTGGTGCGCCGTGCCGGGGTCCCATGCCGCGCTGAGCCAGGCGGCGAGCCATCGGCCCTGCGCCAGGAGCGGGCTGTCGGCGGGCAGCCGGGGCAGCAGTGCGCGCAGATGGTCGCTGCCCTCCCGGGCGTGGTCGTGGACCGCCCACCAGAACCAGAGGTGCAGCACGGTCTCCAGGGCCGTCTCGGCGTGACCGGTCCCGTCCCCGGCGCGGTGCACGAGGGCCATCAGGTCCTCGTGTTCGTCCTGGACGGTCTGGAGCGCCTGGCGCTGGAGGCCGGTGTTCCACAGGGTCTCGGCGACGGCCGCCGCGCCGCGGAAGTGGACGGCGTGCCGGTCCCGCGTGACCGGCCGTTCGCCCGCCGCCGCGAGCCGTTCCGCACCGAAGTCGCGGGCGGCCCGGGCCATGCGGTAGCGGGGCGGGCACACCGCGCCCGCTTCCCCGAGGACCTGGAGCACGCCCGTGGCGCTCAGCGCCGCCAGGGCGGGAGGAACCTCGTGGGGTGCGAGGTCGGAGCCCGAGCACACGAACACCGCCGCCGCCTCCGTGAAGGGCCCGGCGAAGGCGCTGAGTCGGCGCCAGACCCTGCGCTCCGCCGGTTCGCACAGGGCGTGGACGGCTCCGATGGCGGTGCGCAGCGTGCGGTGCCGCAGGAGGAACGGGTCCGGGTCGGCCAGTCGGCACTGGCCGGATTCGAGGTGGGCGGCGAGCTCCGCCATCGTCCACTCCCCCAGTCGGCCCGCGGCCAGTTCGAGGGCCAGGGGAACTCCCTCCAGGAGGCGGCAGACCCGGGCCACGGCCGCCGGATCGGGCTCTTCGCCCCATCCGCGCTCCCGCGCCCGGGAGACCAGGAGTTCCGCGGCGGGGGACGGTCCCGCCTGGCCCGGCGGCGCCTCCACGGGCAGGGGCCCCAGCCTGATCGTCCGCTCGTCGCCGAGCCCGAGCGGCCGCCGCGCGGTCACCAGGACCCGTACCGCAGGCCGGTCCACCAGCAGTGTCTGGACGAGGCCGATGCATTCGGTGTGCACGGGGTCGACATCGTCCAGGAGGAGCAGCACCTCATCGGCCGGGAGGGCGGGAGCGGGTGCGGCGGAGTCCGTGTGCGCCGGATCCCAGGTCAGGCCGGCGCCGTGCAGGGCCCGGACGACCCGCGCCGTCAACGCCCGGCGCCCTACGGGGATCCCGTCGTGCCACCGCACCCGGACCACCGTCCGCCCGGGGCCGTCGAGGGGGACCTTGACGGCGGCCAGGGCCAGTCGGCTCTTCCCCGTTCCGGCCGCTCCGGTCACGGTGACCAGCCGGTGGCCGGCCACGGCGTCCCGGAGCGCGGCGAGCTCCCCGTCACGTCCGACCAGGGCGTGACCGTCCCGGAAGCGGTCCACGAACCGGGCATCGTGTCCCTCGTCCCGATTCCACGTCTCCGGCACCGCGCACCATCCAGATCTTCGCTCTCGCCACCGACCCACCAAGATCGGGAGTCGATACAGAACCCGCAGGTCCCGGTTGCAGAACCGTCACTGCACCGGGCGTCACGGCAACCCCAACGCGCCGCCCCGTCCGTGGGTGGCGCGAACGGGGGACGAACCACCCGCCGCAACGAACGATGGAACGCGTGACCGACCGGGACGCCACGGCCGGCCGGCGCCGGAAAGTCACGGCCCGCGGCACCGGAAAGCCGCGCTCGAACCCGGCCGCGGTCACCCGGCGTCGCAGGCCGCAGCCGCCCGGCGCCCAGACCGCAACCGCCCGGCGCCGCAGGCCGCAGTCATCCGGCGCCGATCAATCCGGACGTAACGATTCCGTTGGCTTGAAAGCAATCTCCTTGACGTTCCTGGCAGTTGATGATCAATTCAAGTAATCTTCGACCGCGCCGGGGGCGTCACGGGATGACCCGGGCTCAGAACCTGGGGGGCCAGTGTCCAACGCGATCATGCTCGACCTGCCGTTTCCGCCTCACAGCAACCCGAACCGGGCATCCGTCGCGCCGCTCCACCGGAACTGGCTCCTCCGCCACGAGGGGCTCGCCGCCACCATCGCCCTGCCGGCGTACGACAAGTGGGACGTGCCCCGTCTCGCCGCGTTCACCAGCCCGGACTCCCCCGCCGAAGAGCTCGCCCTCGCCGCGGACCTGCTCGGCTTCTACTTCCTCTTCGACGACCGGTTCGACTCGGACCTCGGCCGGTCCCCGGCGCAAGTGGCGGAGATATGCACCCGCCTGACGGACCTTCTGCACGGG
>NZ_MWIG01000194.1:0-8992 GCF_002156145.1 Streptomyces sp. NRRL B-24572
GCTCGCGCAAGGTCGCCCAGGGGGCCGGGGGCGTGGGTGGTCAGGGCGGTGGCGGTGGCTTCGTCGACCTGTTCCGCGAGAAGGGTGCCGTCCCAGGTGTAGCGGATGGTCTCCAGCGGCGTTCGTCCGTCGTCGGCCATGCGGTACTTGGCGATGCGACGGCCGAGGGGGTCGTAGGCGTAGGTCCACAGGGTGCCGTCGGGGGTGGTGCAGGAGGTCAGCCGGTCCCGTGCGTCGTAGCTGTAGCGCCATTGCTCGGGCTTGCGGGAGGGGCGGGTGCGGCGGCGTACGACGACCCGGCCTGCCGCGTCGTGTTCGTAGTGGAGGGAGCCGGCCGCCAGGAGGCGGGTGCCGGCGTAGGTCCTCGGGCCGCGGGCCTCGCCGTGTCCGGCTCGGGCCGGCCAGGTGGCCGTGTCCTGGTTGCCGGCCTGGTCGTAGCCGTAGCTCTCCTCCCAGCCGGTGCCGGTGACGGCCAGTGGCCTGCCCATGGGGTCGAGGGTGATCCGCTTGGTGCCGCGTTCGGCGCCTGCGGCCTGTTCGCCGATGGTGAGGGGGAAGCCGTCGGCCCGGTAGGCGTAGTCGCGCGTCACGACGGGCGTGGGGGCGGTCCCGGCGGTGAGACTCTGCGTCGTCGGCCTGCTGACGTTGTCCCAGGTGGTGGTCAGGGTCACCGGGGTGCCCGGGTCGCCCCAGACGCGACTGATCTCGCGGCCGAGTAGATCGTGCCCGAAGGTGAGGGCATGCCCGTCGACGGCCAGGGAGGAGCGGTGTCCCGCGGGGTCGTAGGCAAAGCTCGTGACCACGCCCGTGGGCGTGGTGCGGGCGATGCGCCGGCCGGCCACGTCGTACGCGTACCGGAGGGTGGGGCCGTCGACGGTCTCGCTGAGCGGCCGGCCCATGACGTCCCGTTCGATGCTCAGTGTCGAGGTGGCGGTACGTGCCTCGACGAGCGCGCCGGTGGCGTCGTACGCGTAGTGGGTGAGATCGCCGTCGGCGTCGTCGGACGTCAGCCGGCCCATGGCGTCCCAGGTGTAGCCGACCGTCTGTCCGGCGGGGTTGGTGCGTCGGGTGATCCGGTTGGCCGCGTCGTAGCGGTAGTGGCTGGTGCGTCCTTCGAAGTCGGTCTCGGCCGTGAGGTTGCCGGCGGCGTCGTAGGTGTAGTGCCAGTTCTGCCCGAGGGGGTTGGTGACTTCCACGAGGCGCAGTTCGGTGTCGTAGCGCAGCCGGTGGCGGGCGCCGTCCGGGTCGGACCGGACCAGGGGCTTGTCGAAGGGGCCGTACTCGGTGCCCCACACCCCGCCGGCGGCGTCGGTGTAGGCCGCGCAGTTGCCTTCCGCGTCCCAGGTCCAGGTTTCGCGGCTGCCGTCGGCGGCGGTGCGGGCGAGCAGGTGGTCGTCGCCGTCCCAGACGAACTCCTGGACACCGCCTGCCGGGTCGACGATACGGAGGGGGCGTCCTCGGTGGTCCCGTTCGACGCGCGTGACGCCTCGCCCGTCGTCGCTCACCTCCAGGGCGAGCCCGGCGCCGTCGGATCGTATGCGGAGCGTGCTGCCGACGGCGTCGGTCATGGTCGCGATGGCGCCGGTGCGGTCGTGCGTGAAGCGCCTCACCCTCCCGTCCGGGGCCTGGACCCCGGTGCAGTTGCCGAGGTCGTCGAAGGTCTGCCGCCACGTCGTGCCGTCGGCTCCGGTGACTTCGACGGGCAGGTTCCGCTCGTCGTAGCGGGCCGTGGCCGTGCTGCCGTCGGGCAGGCGCACCGCGACGAGGTTGCCCTCCTCGCTCCAGGTGAGCTCGGTGGTGTGGCCGAGCGGGTCGGTGCGGGTGAGGGGACGGTCGTAGGCGTCCCAGGTCAGCTGGGTGGTGTGGCCGAGGGGATCGGTTTCGGCGACGACCTGGAGGCGGTCGTTCAGGTGCAGGACGGTGGTGGCTCCGGTGGAGTCGGTGTACCGGGTGATGGGGTGTCCGGTCTCCGGGTGGGTGTCGTAGGCGAAGCTCGACGACAGGGTTCCTTCGGGGCCGATCGTGCGGGCGACCCGGCCCTGCCCGTCGTACACGTACTGGAACGTGAAGCCGTTGCGGTCGGTCCAGGACGTGACGCGCCCGTCGCCGTCGTAGGTGAAGCGCATGGCGGGACCGTCCGGTCCTTGCGGGCCGGTCAGGGACGTGAGGTGCCCGGTGGGGTCGTAGGCGTAGCCGACCACCGTGGCAGGGCCCCCGGGGCCGCGGACGGCCAGGTCCGTCACCCGTGACGTGGTGGCCGTGATCTGGACGACGTAGCCGCCCGAGTGGGACACGGCGGTCGGCGCGCCGTCGGGGCGGCGCGAGAAAGCGATCCGGTTGCCGTTGCGGTCCTCGAGGGCGGACAGCCAGTAGGCGGTGGAGGTGCGGTAGGGGCTGCCGGTGAAGGACCGTACCTGCCCGCCGTGCGGATCACGTACCTCGTACGTGGTCCCGTCGCCGTCCGCTCCGCCGTGGACCAGGGGGAGCCGGTCTCCTCCCACCGGTAGGACGTGCTCTCCGTCGGGGCGGGGCAAGCGGGGGTAGATCAGCACGGAGCCGTCCTCGCGGGCCCAGATCGCTCCGCCGCCGAAAGCGTCGACCTCGATGCGTTCGTCGAGGGTGGAGGCCCAACTGGGTCCGAACCAGTGCCCGTAGCGGTAGGTCGAGACGTGGGTGCGGCGCAACGCGAGCGGGAGGACGCCGGGCAGGACGAGGTCCGTCTGTGGGAGGAGCATCTTGCCCGTGGCGACGTCGACGGGGTCGTTCTTGCAGACGGTTTTGTCCAGGGACACACTGTTGGCACGCGGGTCGCCCTTGGCGTCGCTGACCGAGTCGGGCCTCGTGTGGACATCGTCGCCGGGGTTCCCGCGGTGCGGCGTCCCGCCCTTGCCGCCGTCGTTGTCGTGGTCGCCCTTGCGCTGGCGGGCGAAGCGGTCGCGGAGGTCGTCGTCGGTGTTCTTGTGGTCGACGGATATCTGCTTGACGACCTTGGGCAGCGTCTGGCCGACGTGGTCGCCCATCGACTTCGCCGCCTTGGTCAGGGCCTCCATCGCCTTGTCCGCGATCGGGTCGATCGCGTCGGCGATCGAGTCGCGCCCCCGGGTGCGGCCGTGCGCGGTCTTCGCCTTCGTGAGTTTGCCCGCCGTCTTCCCGTGGATGCGCACGCTCACGGTGTTCAGCTGGGTGGAGGCGTGGTCGTGCTCCGCGTGCTCGATGTGCAGGTTCTTCAGGCCGCTGCCCTTCGAGCCGCCGCCCCCGCCTCCGGCCGAGGCCAGGTGCATGGCGTCCTTGCTCGACTGCACCCCGTCCTTGAAGCCGTCCGTACCGGCCTTCTTGGTCTGGTCGAGGTCCACGCCGTCCTGCAGGCCGATCGCCATCGCGCCCAACTGCACGACCAGGTCCGCCGCCATGCCCTCCAGGGCCGCCACCGCCGGCTCGGTCAGCGCGGAGACGACATACCCGACGACCTCGTCCGCGCACTCCTTGATCAGCCGCTTGATCGCCTCCTGGGCAAACCGAATTGAAGCGCCACCGATCAGCGCCGACAGGCCACCGGTGACCGGGATCAAGGCCAGCGCGACGCCGGCCTTGCCCGCCAGCCAAGTGAGCTGCCCCAGCGCCACGCCCTTCATCGTGGTAATGGCGTTGGCCGCCGTGTCCAGCGCGCCCGCGATGGTGCGGGCCGCGCCGGCGATGTCCTTGAAGTGCTTGCCCTTGACCTTCTGCCAGTGCTCGTCGAGGGCGTCGATCGCCTCGCCCTCGCCCGAGGACAACAGGCGCTCGAAATGGTTGTTCGCGAGCTGACCGTCGTCCTCCAGGTCATCCGCGAACTCCCTGAGCGCGTCCGCCATCTCGCGGTACGCGTCCTCGTCCACGTTCGGCCAGGCCACACCGATCACGTCTAGCAGCGTGTCGGCCCAGTGACGAGGGCGAGGGCGTCGACCAGGAGCAGCAGGCCGGGCGGAAGGTGGTACGGGAGTGGGACAGGCCGCTCAGAGCGCCGGGCGGACCGTTCACAGGCGTGGTGCGCCGGCGGTGGGGTGGCGGGTGTGGGGGACGTCTGCCGCCCCTGCGGTGTCCGGCGATGCGGGAGCCGGTGTCACCTCGATCACGTCGACGAGCCTGCACAGCTTGTGCTGGGCGCGCAGGGCGTCGGACTGTGCCACGCATACGATGGCTGTGGCCGTGTTCGCCGGTGCGGTGGTGTAGGTCAGGTCCAGCACGTGGTGGTTGTTGAGGGTGGCGGCGAGCCGCGCGAGTGTTCCGTGGCCGGGCTGGAGCGTGACGGTGAGCCGGGTGTGTTCCATGGGTGGTGGTCCTGTTCATGGGGGCCGTGGTGGGGCCGGGAAATGGAAAAGACCCCTCGCGAGGTGCGAGAGGTCTGCGTGCGGGCGGTGAGCGCGGGGAGGATCATCTCCTTGGGCTCGGTGCCGGCACGCTGCCGCTGATAATCAGCTGCTGCTGCATGCCCGGCATGCTGGCACAATCCGGCCGTAGTCCGGAAGGCCATCTCATACTGCGGGCGGCCCGAGAGGGGGCTTGCGCGGAAGGGGCCCTTCACGGCGGCGCTGATTCAGCCCCTTGGTGCTGGCAGGCCCAGACGGCCGTCGTGGACTTCAGTGAGCCTATCGAGGCGGCCCAGATCAACCAGTTCGTCAACCTGATGCCGCGTCAGGTCGATTGGGCCCGGACCGGGAACAGCTAACGAGGAGCCCCGGCCCCGGCATGATCGAACTTGCGAACAGAGTGGGCGTCCGGCCCCCGACCGGGCGCCCACGATCATGCGGCGGGCGCGAAATGCACGACGGTACCCTCACACGCCTCGACGTACACGTTCAGCGCGTCGGCCTCGGCCTGGTCCGCGGCCAGGCCCCAGCGCAGCTTCGTCGCGGTCCACTCACCGACGTACCGGCAGTGCGCGTCCGGCAGCGGCGGCATCCAGATCGACGGGTCCTGATCCGCCTTGGACCGGTTGGTGCGGGCGGTGAGGATGAGATCCTCGCCCGCTACCGGAACGGGCGCTCCGCATCGGCCATCGCCCGCGAGCTCGGAGTGGACAGCAGGACGATCCTGCGCCGCATCCCCCAAGTCGAACGGCGCACCCACCTCCAGGCCCGGCAGCTGAACCGGTCGGCCCCGGCATCGACGCGGCATCCATACAAGCTCTGCGAGCCCAGGGCCTGGCCTGGGCCGCGATCGCCGCCGCGACCGGCCTGTCGGTGAAAACGATCCGCGCCCGCGCGTGAAACGGGGCTGGAGCCGCGTCGACCTCGACCAGCTGCGCGGCATCGCCACCGTCACACGGACCGAGCTGTCCCCGGACGGTCGAGACGGCCACCGCGGCACTTCGCGCCAAGGAAGTTGTGCCGTGTCTTTGTCCGCCCAGTACGTCGCGCAGGAAATGACGAAGGCACCGGTCAGTCCCTTGATTCGCCGGGCAGAGTTGCTGCGGCATCCGACGTGAGCGTGGTCCCCGCGCGAGTTGGGGTGTAAGGGTCGCAACTCGCGGTTCATCGTAACCATAGGGGGTGGGGCCGAGCGGCTGTCGTCTTTCGGTGCGAACCGCTCCCGCATGGCGGTCGCTCTTCGGGGCCAGGGACGAGGCCGACCAAGATCCGGGCCATACGCGGACCAGCCGCCTGCAGCTTGGCCGAATCGTGGCCGTTTCCGCTGGTCAGCGACCATGCGAGGCGTGTACCACCAGCAGACGAAGAACATTCTTTGCAGCTATTCCCAGAAGCCACTGGGGCTCTTCTGGCGCCCCGAGCCCGTCCAGCGACATGGACGTTGCTCGTTCAGAGCCGGCTTCAGACGCGTCACCGCTCGGCCACGGCCCGTTGCGCCGAGCAGTCGATACGGCGGTTTCGCTCCTCGTCTCCGCGCCAGTCACGGACCGGATTCCCGGCCGAGTGAGCCAGGCGGCGACCTCCGGCAGGCGTGGTGGCACGGTGTGGTGGGGTCAGGTCCGTGGTGCATCCGCCCGGCGGACGCGACGAACTGCTGGTTGGGCCCGAAGCCCGTGATGTTCCCGAAGGCGACCAGGGTCACGTGGAGCGCGACGGTCGCCGTCGGCGCGGTCGCCGCGACGAGCGGCGCGCCCAGCCGGAGGATCCGGTTGCGCGGGTGGTCGGGGCCGTTCCCGAGGGACGGGCGCCGGAGTGGGTGCCGGTCGGCCGGCGGGCCTGTGCCGTGGACGTGTCCTCCCTCGTCGTCCCGCGGGCGCTGGGACCGCGGGACCTACCGTCCCGTCCCACCTGGGTGGCCTTCCGGCCTCCCTGCCGGTCACCCGCTGCGGTGCCCCTGACCGGACCGGTCCGTGTGGCAGGCACTCGCCGGAGCGTCGAAGAGGGCAGGACTCTCGGGCCGCCAAGGGACAAGTCGGTCCGGACCGCTGTCAGGTGGGCCGCTGGATCTCATGGCACCGGTACCGGCACGTCGCGCCCGCCATGCCCGTGCTGACTTTCCTGGCCGCCGTCGTAGCTGATGCAGCCCCTGGCCGGTCGCCCGACCCGCGTCATCACTCCTGGGTCGGCGACGCGATCTCGCTGGCCGCTCCGGAGGTCCGCCGACTCTTCAGCGCCGCCCTCAACCCGCCAGTCGTGTCCCTGGCCGGACTGCTGCACCGGTCGAACCGGCGCAGACGCCACCGGGCAACAGCCGGGCGCAGCCACTACCGACGACGCTCAGCCCGTGGAACGAGCGGGTAGATCACGACACCGCACCGGAGTACCAGCCGGTCCCCTCGCGGGCACGCACCGCCGAACGGCCGGCACCGCGCCCCTGCGCCCTTCATGGACGCGTGTCCCTCACAGTTCCGGGTGTTTCCCCGCCCCTGTGCCCCGGTCGGCGCGGGCAGTCCGGCCGCGGCCTGCCACGTACGGCGGGGACCGTCTGCCGTCGGGGGGCGGCGGTCACCCCGGCCGGAGGCCGGCGGGGTGACGAAAGCTGCTCCCGCCGACGCCAGGAACCAAGCGGTACGGGTTTCGACGGGCCCGGGATCGGTTGCGGTGACATGGCGCGGAGAAGCCGGCGCGGCCGCGGTCCGGTGCCTTCCGGCCCGCAGCTGACGCGGGTGGGGCGTACCCGCCCTCGAGATCCGCCGCCGACCCACCGGACCGCTATATGTTCCGAAGAGCAGGACGGCGACAACCACTCCGCACTCGAACGTAAGGGCCCTCGAACCGTGACCGGACGCATCCCCGAGCCCACCGAGAGATCGAGTCCGCACGGTCCCGTCGGTGAGCACCGGTGGCCGATGGCCGCGGCCGTCGTCGCCGCCATGGCGCTCACCCTCCTGCTTCCCGACGACTTCCGTCTGGCGCCTCGCTGGGTGCTCCCGGCCGTCGAGGGACTGCTTCTGCTCGCGCTCATCGCCGGCGACCCGGGACGGATCGACCGGCGCTCGACGGTCCTGCGCACCATGTCGATCGCCCTGGTGGGCGTTCTCGCGCTCAGCGCCGTCTGGTCCACCGTCCGGCTGGTCGACGACATCCTCCAGGGCGGCAAGGAGACGGCCTCCGCCACCAGCCTGCTGCAGAGCGGCAGCACGGTGTGGGCCTGCACGGTCCTGGCCTTCTCCGTGCTCTACTTCGAGCTCGACTGCGGCGGTCCCGCGGCGCGCGCCCACCACATGCCCGCGACGCCCGCGCTCGCCTTCCCCCAGCAGCTCAGCCCCGAAGTGGCGAGGGCGGACTGGCGGCCCCAGTTCGTCGACTACCTCTACCTCGCGCTGACCAACGCCACCGCGTTCAGCCCCACCGACGTGATGCCCCTGGCGCCGTGGGCCAAGATCACCATGAGCGTCCAGTCCCTCGTCTCCCTGCTCATCCTCGGCCTGGTGGTCGCCCGCGCCGTCAACGTCCTGGCCTGACCCGGAGTCACGTTCGCAAGGGCTGCGTCCAGCCGTTCCGTACGGCGTGAGCGCCCGACTGCGTCCGCGTCCGGACTCCGGCCATGTCCATCCCGTGGCGGCGAGTCCTCGCCCTGGCAAAGGCTCGCCGATCACGAGGCGTCCGCTCCTGCCGGAACGGCGCTGCGCGGCCCCGGACGCGGCAACGCAGGCGTGCCCGTCCCGCCGACGTGCGCCGTCGGGCGGCGGAGGTCAGATTGGAGGTATCCGTCCCCCGGACGGTGACGTCTCGTCCGGCAGAGGAAGGAGGTACCCGGCATGACGGCCCACAGGCAGCCGGCGCTGGTGCTCGTCGTCGGCGTCGCCGGGTCGGGGAAGTCGACGGTGGGGCGTCTTCTCGCCGAGCGGCTTGGCTGGGCGTACCTGGAGGCGGACGAGTTCCACTCCGACGCCAGCCGCGCCAAGATGGCCGCCGGCCATCCCCTCACGGACAGCGACCGGGGGCCTTGGTTGGAGGCGATCGCGGCGTGGATGGACCAGGCGATCACGGCCGGCCGGAAGGCCGTCGTCACCTGCTCGGCTCTCAAGCGCGGCTACCGGGACAAGCTGCTGGCAGGGCGCCCGGACGTTCTCCTGGTGTACCTGCACGGCTCGCGCGAGCTGCTGGAGTCCCGGCTGGCGGCGCGGAACGGCCACTTCTTCCCGGCGGACCTGTTGGACAGCCAGCTCTCGGATCTCCAGGAGCCGCAGCCCGACGAGCACCCCTTGGTCGTGGAGATCGACCGGCCTCCGGAGGCCGTCGTCGCAGAAGTGCTGACGCTGATGACGGGGGAGGCCGCTGTCGGGGCGCCTTCCGCTTCCGGCCCCACGGGCGCCTCGTGGCGGTTGGTCCGGGGAGACCAGAGCGCGGTCGTGGTCCAACTGGGTGGCGCCCTGCGTGACTACGCGGTGAACGGCCGACCGCTGCTCGACGGCTTCTCCAGGGGGTCCGCCATCACGGGTGGGCGGGGGCAGCTGCTCGTCCCCTGGCCGAACCGGGTGGGCGACGGGCGCTACCGCTTCGACGGCAGGGACCTGCAGCTCCCCCTCACCGAAGTGGAGAAGGGCAACGCGATCCACGGGCTGCTTCGCTGGGCCCTGTGG
>NZ_MWIG01000195.1:0-7853 GCF_002156145.1 Streptomyces sp. NRRL B-24572
GCGGCCTCGATCGTCAGGTGGGTGGAGCGCGTCGTGTTCTTGTTCTTGGCGTCGGCCTTCGCGGCGGCCGGCGCGGCCGCCGTCTCCTCGCCGGTGGCGCTCGCGGAGTAGGCACCGAAGCCGCCGAGGGCGAGGGTGGCGACGATCGCGCCACCGGTCACGACACGGGTGCGCGAGGAGGCCTTCTTCACGTGCTTCATGGGATCTGCTCCAGTGAACTCGGGGAACCGCGGGGGCCGTCGGGAAGCCGAGGCCCGCTCTGTCTCCCATCCTGGTGCCGTACCCTGCCGCCGCCCGTCGGCGTCCCGGCTGCACCCGGCGCCCCGGGCGGTGGACCCCGGGGTCATCCGATCGGTTGACCCCGTTCCTCCCTTTCCCATGACGCCGCGAGTTCGGCGAACGCCCCCGCCGCCGCGCTCCGGTAGCCGGCCGCGCGCCGCAGCAGGGCGACGGCGCGGGACGGCAGCGCGGGGGAGAGCGGCACCGGGCTCAGCCAGGGGTGGTCCCGGGTGACGGCGTCGGGCAGCACGGTGGCCAGCGCGGTGCGCCGCACGATCTCGGTGAGCGCGGTCACGGAGTTGGCCTCCACCGCGATCGCCGGACGGACGCGGTGCTCGGAGACGTACGCGTCGATGTGCAGCCGGGTGGCGAAGTCCCGGCTGAGGAGGGCCAGCTGATGGTCGTTCAGCTCCTCGGCCCGTACCGGCTCCGTCCGGTCCGCGAAGGGGTGGTCGGGGCCCACGACGAGGCCGAGGGTCTCGGTGAACAGCTCCGCGGCCTCGACGCCCGGGAGGTGCTCGCCGTGGAAGGCGATGCCGAGGTCGAGCCGGTCGGCGAGGAGTTCGGCCTCGATCCGGTCCTGGGGCAGCTCCCGCACCTCCACGCTGATCCCCGGATGGCGGCTGTGGAAGCCGGCGACCAGGGGGCCGGTGAGGTACGCGGTGAAGGTGGGCGTGACCGCGAGCCTGAGGTGGCCCCGGGACAGGTCGTGCACGTCGAGCAGCGCCCGCTCGCCCGCCGCGAGGTCCCGCAGGGCCCGCCGGGCGTAGCGCGCGTAGGTCTCCCCGGCGTCCGTGAGGCGCACCGTGCGGCCGGTCCGGTCGAGCAGCTGCGCCCCGAGGGCCTTCTCCAGCTGCTTGATCTGCTGGGACAGCGTGGGCTGGGCGATGCGGAGCTCTTCGGCGGCGCGGGTGAAGTTGGCGTGCTCGGCGACGGCGAGCAGATAGCGGAGGTGGCGGAGTTCCGGCTGCATACGGCCGATCCTAGAACCCCTTATAGATCGCATCTATGGCAGACATCGACAGTAGGTCTTGGACGCTATAGGAGCTGGTGGTGCACGGTGGGGACATGCCTCACTTCGCCGAGGGAATCGCCCGCTTCCAGCGGGAGGTCTTCCCTGCCAAGGCCGGCCTCTTCGCCCGCCTGGCCACCGCCCACCGGCCCGGCACGCTGTTCATCGGCTGCTCGGACGCCCGCGTCGTACCGGAGCTGATCACCCAGACCGATCCGGGCGAGCTCTTCGTCATCCGTACCGCCGGCAACCTCGTTCCCGCCCACACCCCGGGCACCGACGGAGTCACCGCCGCCGTCGAGTACGCCGTCACCGTCCTGGGAGTACGGGACATCGTCGTCTGCGGGCACTCCGCCTGCGGCGCGATGACCGCGCTCGCCGAGGGCCACGACCTGAGCACCGCGCCCGCCGTCGCCGCCTGGCTGCGGCACGCCGACGCCTCCCTCGCCCGCGCCGCCGCCGGCGGGACGGTCGACGTGGCCGCCCTGGTCCGGGAGAACGTCGCCGCGCAGCTGGCCAACCTGGCCACCCACCCCTCGGTGGCCCGCGCCCTGGCCGCGGGCGAAGTACGGCTGCACGGCTGGGTCTTCGACATCGCCGACGGCACCGTCGAGGAGCTCCCCGCCACGGCGGGCCCCGTGCTCGCCGCCTGATCCCCCCTGTAAAGCCTTCGAGAAAGGACGTACCTCTCATGGTGCACGCCCAGTTCGACCCCACCGCCCGCCGCGCCCTCGCGATCGCCGCCGTCGACGCCAAGATCCGCGAGGACCTGAGCTGGCAGCGGATCGCGGACGCCGCCGGCCTCTCCGTCGCCTTCACCACCGCCGCCGTCCTCGGCCAGCACGCCCTGCCGGAGGAGTCCGCCCGGGCCGTCGCCGAGCTCCTCGGCCTCGACGAGGACGCGGTCCGCCTGCTGCAGACGATTCCCACCCGCGGTTCCCTCGACGGCGCCGTCCCCACCGACCCGACCATCTACCGCTTCTACGAGATGCTCCAGGTGTACGGCACCACGCTCAAGGAGCTCGTCCACGAGCAGTTCGGCGACGGCATCATCTCCGCGATCAACTTCAAGCTGGACGTGAAGAAGGTCGCCGACCCCGAGGGCGGCGAGCGCGCCGTCATCACCCTGGACGGCAAGTACCTGCCGACCAAGCCCTTCTGACGGAACCTCAGACGGTTCCCTGACTCTCCTCGGCACCGAGGAGGGCCAGGGAATCGGTCCACAGCGCGTCGAGGCGGCCCGGGTCGTCGTACAGCTTGGCGAAGAGCACCACGCCCTCCAGCTGGGCGACCAGGGCCCGCGCCGCCGCGCCCGTGTCGGAGACCGTGACCTCGCCGCGCGCACGGGCCTCGGCGACGGTCTCCGCGACCAGGGCCACCTGCTCGTCGAAGATCTCCCGCAGCCGCGCGCGGACGCTCTCCGTCCGGGTGCTCAGCTCCAGGGCCAGGTTCCCCAGGAGACAGCCCGTGACCGTGCCACAGCCCTCCCGGCCGGCCCTCAGCTCGGCCTCCGTGGCCTCGTGGAGGCGCCGCAGCCGCCGGAGCGGCGGCACGTCCCCGGCGAGCGCGCGCGTCCACTCGGCGCGCTGCCCGGCCCAGTGCTCCTCGACGACGGCGAGGGCGAGCTCCTCCTTCGACGGGAAGAAGTAGTAGAAGCTGCCCTTCGGCACACCGGCCGCCGCACAGATCTCGGCCACGCCCAGGGCGGAGTAGCCGCGCGACAGCATCAGCGTCCTCGCGGCGGTCAGGATGCGCTCGCGCGCGTCACTCGTTCGCCCCATGGCCGAGAGTGTACGACCGGTCGACTACTTCCTCCCTCTGCTCCCCCGTCCGCGCTCGGCCTCCGCTTCCGGCGGCGCCGCACGCGGTTCTATGGTGGGCGGCGCAGATCGCGCGGACCGCGCGGTCCTGACGCGGGCACGCGCCCGATCCGGCGGCCAACCCGGCGGCAGGGTCGCACCCGCACGACACGAACGAGGAGTTCCATGGACATCGCCGGCTCCGCCGCTCTCGTCACCGGCGCCGCTTCCGGCCTCGGCGCCGCCACCGCCGCCGCGCTCGCCGCCCGTGGCGCCACCGTCTACGGCCTGGACCTGGACAAGGCCGTGGCCGCCGCGGGGGCGCTGCCCGAGGGCGTCCGGCTGCTCGCCGCCGACGTCACCGACGAGGACCAGGTCCGCGAGGCGCTCGCCGCGATCGACGCCGACGGCGCCGAGCTGCGGCTCGCCGTGAACTGCGCCGGCATCGCCCCCTCCGCCCGCATCCTGGGCCGCAAGGGACCGCACGACCTCGACCTGTTCCGTACGGTGCTCAACGTCAACCTGCTCGGCACCTTCAACGTGATGCGGCTCGCCGCCGAGGCCATCGCCCGCCACGAGCCCGACGAGCACGGACAGCGCGGCCTCGTCGTCAACACCGCCTCCATCGCCGCCTTCGAGGGCCAGGTCGGGCAGATCGCGTACGCCGCCTCCAAGGCGGGCGTCGCCGGGATGACCGTCACCGCCGCGCGCGACCTGGCGCAGTTCGGCATCCGGGTCGTCACCATCGCCCCCGGCATCGTCGACACCCCGATGATGGCCGGGTTCGGCGAGGACGTCCGGGCCGGTCTCGCCGCGAGCGTCACCTTCCCGCAGCGCCTCGCGCGCCCGGAGGAGTACGCCCGGCTCGTGACGATGATCGCCGAGCACGACTACCTCAACGGCGAGACGATCCGCATGGACGGCGCCCTGCGGATGGCGGCTCGCTGAACCTCCGTACCCCCATGAGAGCACTCGGTGCCGGAATCTTCCGGCACCGAGTTCCACGTAGGGCCCGTACGGGTGTTAGGTTCGGGCCATGGGAACAGCGTCGACGAACTCCACGAAGCCCGCGATGCGGGACTCCCTCATCGCCGCGGCCTTCCAGCTCTTCCTGGAGCGGGGCTACGAGCAGACCACCGTCGACGACATCGTCACGCTCGCGGGCGTCGGCCGGCGGTCCTTCTTCCGGTACTTCCCGTCGAAGGAGGACGTGGTCTTCCCCGACCACGAGCAGTGCCTCGCCGACATGACCCGCTTCCTCGCCGCGAGCGCCGACTCCGACGACCCGGTCGTCCGGGTCTGCGACGCGGCCCGCCTCGTCATGCGGATGTACGCCGAGAACCCCACCTTCTCCGTGCAGCGCTACCGGCTCACCCGCGAGGTGACCGGGCTGCGCACGTACGAGCTGTCGGTGGTCTGGCGGTACGAGAAGACCCTCGGCGACTATCTGCGCACCCGCTGGGCCGACCGCAGGGACGGCACCCTGCGCGCCAACGTCGTCGCGGCGGCCGTGGTCGCCGCCCACAACCACGCCCTGCGGCACTGGCTGCGCTCGGGCGGCGAGGGCGACCCGCTGGCCGAGGTCGACGGGGCCCTGGAGTTCGTGCGCACCACCTGGGGCGGCGGACAGGCCGCGGAGGCGCCGGCCGAGGAGAACGAGGACGTCGTCGTGGTGATCACCAAGCGGTCCACCCCCATGTGGCGCGTGGTGCGCGAGGTGGAGTCGAGCCTCGGAGAGGGCTGAGGGGATCACCGGAAGGTCACAGGGTTCTCGGTATCTCTAATTGAGGGAACTCAGGTCTTTATTTGATGGCACTCAGTGCCATATCTTTGCTCCATGCACGGTCGAGCCGCCGAGTGCAAGGAGAAGGCATCGTGTTCCACACGGGACTGAGGAGCGGGACCGCCGTCCAGGCCGAGGATTCGGCCCCCGACTCCGAGCTGTACTTCCAGCGCTGCCGCTGGTGCCACACCACCACGTTCCAGCGCCTGCTCTGTCCGACCTGCGGGTCGACCGACCTGGCGCCCGAACTCAGCGACGGCGAGGGCGTGATATCCGTACGTCGCGGGGTCGCCGCCGCCGATGCCGACCTCTGGCCGGTCCACATGACGGAGGGCTTCGTGGTCCGCTGCCGCGTCGACGGACCGCCGCACGCGGTGCGTCCCGGGGTCCGGGTCAAGGTCTCCGGGGCCGCGGTCTCCGGACGCAGGCCGGTCGTCCGGCTCTGCGAGGAGGTCCCGCTCGACGGCTGGTACTGAGCGCGCACACGGGGAAGGGGCGGGTGGCACAGAGTGCCACCCGCCCCTTCTGCCGTGTGCGGTCAGCGCGCGCCGATCTCGTCCGTCAGCTGCGGAAGCACCTCGAAGAGGTCGCCGACCACGCCGTAGTCGACGAGGTCGAAGATCGGGGCCTCGGGGTCCTTGTTGACCGCGACGATCGTCTTCGAGGTCTGCATGCCGGCCCGGTGCTGGATCGCGCCGGAGATGCCCGCCGCCACGTACAGCTGCGGCGAGACCTGCTTGCCGGTCTGGCCGACCTGGTTGGAGTGCGGGTACCAGCCGGCGTCCACGGCGGCGCGGGAGGCGCCGACGGCCGCGCCGAGCGAGTCGGCCAGCTTCTCGACGACCGCGAAGCCCTCGGCCGCGCCGACACCGCGGCCGCCGGAGACCACGATCGCGGACTCGGTCAGCTCGGGGCGGCCGGTGGAGACGCGCGGGGTGCGCGAGACGACCTTGGCGGCGTTGCCGGTGAAGGCGACCGTGACGTTCTCGACCGTGCCGGCGGCCGGGGCGGCCTCCGGGGCGGCGGAGTTCGGCTTGACGGTGATGACCGGGACGCCGCGGGTGACCGTCGACTTCACCTGGTACGAGGCGGCGAAGACGGACTGGGTGGCGACCGGGCCGTTCTCGCCGGCCTCCAGCTCCACCGCGTCGGTGATCAGACCGGAGCCGAGGCGGAGCGCGACGCGGGCCGCGATCTCCTTGCCCTCGCCGGAGGAGGTCACCAGGACGGCGGCCACCCCCTTGTCCTTCGCGATCTGGGTGAGCGCGTCGACCTTCGGGACGACGAGCTGCTCGGCGAACTCGGCGCCGTCCGCGACGTACACGGTGGCCGCGCCGTACTCGCCGGCCGTGGCGGCGATCGAGGCGGCGGCCTCGCCGGCGCCGAGGACGACCGCCGTGGGCTCGCCGATGCGGCGGGCCAGGGTCAGCAGTTCGAGGGCCGGCTTGCGGACCGCACCGTCGGCGTGGTCCACGAGAACCAGGATCTCAGCCATGATTCCTTGCTCCTGAGGTGGGATGACGGTGGGTCAGATGAACTTCTGGCCGGCGAGGAAGGCGGCGAGCTGCTTGCCGCCGTCGCCCTCGTCCGTGACGATCGTGCCCTGCGTACGGGCCGGGCGGGCGGCCGCCGAGTCGACCAGGGTCCAGGAACCGGCGAGGCCGACCTCGTCGGCGTCGATGTCCAGGTCGTCCAGGTCCAGCTCCTGGACCGGCTTCTTCTTGGCGGCCATGATCCCCTTGAAGGAGGGGTAACGGGCCTCGCCGGACTGGTCGGTGACCGAGACGACGGCCGGCAGCGGGGCCTCCAGGTGCTCGGTCGCGGCGTCGCCGTCACGGCGGCCCTTCACGAGACCGTCCTCGACGGAGAGCTCCGACAGCAGGGTGACCTGCGGCAGGCCCAGGCGCTCGGCGAGCAGCGCGGGCAGCACGCCCATCGTGCCGTCGGTCGAGGCCATGCCGCAGACGACCAGGTCGAAGCCGGTCTTCTCCAGGGCCTTCGCCAGGATCGCGGAGGTGGCGATGACGTCGGAGCCGTGGATGTCCTCGTCGTTGACGTGGACGGCCTTGTCGGCGCCCATCGACAGCGCCTTGCGCAGCGCGTCCTTGGCGTCGTCCGGGCCGACGGTCACGACGGTGACCTCGGCGCCGTCGGACTCCTCGGAGATGCGGAGGGCCTGCTCGACCGCGTACTCGTCGAGCTCCGAGAGCAGCCCGTCGACGGCCTCGCGGTCGGTCGTCAGGTCGTCGGCGAAACCGCGGTCGCCGGTCGCGTCGGGAACGTACTTCACACAGACAGCGATCTTCAGGGTCACGGCCTGTCTCCTTTCGAGAGGCTGGTGGTTACGGGAGGTTGCGGGCCATGACGATGCGCTGGACCTGGTTGGTGCCCTCGTAGATCTGGGTGATCTTGGCGTCGCGCATCATGCGCTCGACCGGGTAGTCACGGGTGTAGCCGTAGCCGCCCAGGAGCTGCACGGCGTCGGTGGTGACCTCCATCGCCACGTCGGAGGCGAAGCACTTGGCCGCCGCGCCGAAGAAGGTCAGGTCGCCGTCGACCCGCTCGGACTTCGCCGCGGCCGCGTAGGTGAGCTGGCGGGCGGCCTCCAGCTTCATCGCCATGTCGGCGAGCATGAACTGCACGCCCTGGAAGTCGGCGATCGGCTTGCCGAACTGCTTGCGCTCCTTCACATAGCCCTTGGCGTAGTCCAGGGCCCCCTGGGCCACGCCCAGGGCCTGCGCGGCGATGGTGATGCGGGTGTGGTCCAGGGTCTTCATCGCGGTGGCGAAGCCGGTGCCCTCCTCGCCGATCATGCGGTCGGCGGGGATGCGGACGTTGTCGAGGTAGACCTCGCGGGTCGGGGAGCCCTTGATGCCGAGCTTCTTCTCCGGGGCGCCGAACGACACGCCCTCGTCGCCCTTCTCCACGACGAAGGCGGAGATGCCCTTGGAGCGCTTGTCGGGGTCGGTGACGGCCATCA
>NZ_MWIG01000196.1:0-15724 GCF_002156145.1 Streptomyces sp. NRRL B-24572
CCTCGTCGGCGCGGCGCCGCTCGGCGGCGGCCCGTTCGACCCGCTGCTGCGCCCACTGCTCGCGCCGGACCCGGACGACCTCGGAGGCGGCGAGCACCGCCACCACGAAGGCCGCGGACGGCAGCTCCTGCCCCCAGGGCACGGGCCCGTCGCCGGGCGGGGGCAGCCATCGGTAGAGCCAGTGCGAGAGCAGCAGGTGGCCCGCCCACAGCAGGCCGATGGCCCACCAGGCGGCGGTGCGGTGGCCGTGGACGACGGCCGCGAAGCAGGCGACGGCGACCATGACGAACACCGGGCCGTACGGGTAGCCCGCCGCGACGTAGCCGAGGGTGACGGCCGCGACGGCGAACACCACCGGCACGGGCCTGCGGTGACGGAACAGCAGCGGGACCGCTCCGAGCAGGAGCAGGATCCGCCCGACGGCGTCGAGCGCCTCCCGGCCCGGCTGGTTCCGCGCGGAGAACCCGGTTCCCACCATGACGAGGACCGCGATCAGCACCGTCGAGCGCCAGGGCAGGCCGGCGCCGTGCTCCCACCGTTCCCAGGGCCCGCGCGGCCACTTCCTGTGCATACCGGCGTCCATACCGGTCACGCTAGCCGCGCCCGCCCCGCGCGCACGTCAGCCCGGCGGGGTGGTCGCGCCTACTCCCGCCGGAGTACGGAACGGTCGCGGGTGGTCGTGTCAGCCGCGCGGGAGCAGGCCGACGTCCTGGCCGAGGCGACGGGCCGCCGTCGCGAAGAAGGTGTCGCGGTCCTCGACGACGTTGTCGAACTGACCGAAGACCTCGAAGGAGACCAGGCCGAAGAGCTGCGACCAGGCGGCGACGAGCGCGACGGCGAGGGGCGGCGGGAGGTCGGGGGCGATGTCGGCACCGATGCGGACGGCTTCGGGGCGCAGGGCGTCCGGGAGCGGCGGGAGCGCGACGCCCTCGCCGGTGTGGGCCCGGCGGGCGATGTCGATGAGGACGAGGCCGACGCGGGAGGCGGGGACGATCGTGTCCTGGGGTGCGGAGTAGCCGGGGACCGGGGAGCCGTAGATCAGGGCGTACTCGTGGGGGTGGGCGACGGCCCAGGCGCGGACCGCCCGGCAGACGGCGGTCCAGCGGTCGAGGGGGCGCTCGGCCTCGGCCTCGGCGGCCGCTCGTTCGGCGGCGGCTCCGACGGCGTCGTAGGCGTCGACGATGAGGGCGGTGAGCAGGTCGTCGCGGCTGGGGAAGTAGCGGTAGAGCGCGGAGGACACCATGCCGAGTTCGCGGGCGACGGCCCGCAGGGACAGTTTGGCGGCGCCTTCGGCGGCGAGCTGGGTGCGGGCCTCGTCCTTGATGGCGGCGGTGATCTCGATGCGGGCGCGGGCGCGGGCTCCTCGAACGGTCGTCATGGAGAGCAGTGTGCCACTTTCGGAGCACTGGAACGAAACGAGAGCACCGCTCTTGCTTGTGAGCACCGAGCCGTGCACACTGTTCTCAAGCGAGAGCAGCGCTCACACTTCGAAGCCGTAGGAGGCTCCCATGTCCGCTCAGCCCGCTCAGCCCGCCGGTTCCTCCCCCGCCACCCACGTCATGAAGCCCGGCTGGTTCACGGTGAACGTCTTCAACCGCGCCGTCGCCTGGATGACCCGCCGCGGCATCAGCGTCTGGGGCTCCCGCGTGCTCGCCGTCCGCGGCCGCAAGAGCGGCGAATGGCGCCGCACCCCCGTCAACCTGCTGACGGTGGGCGGCGCCCAGTACCTCGTCGCCCCCCGCGGCCACGTCCAGTGGACCCACAACATGCGGGCCGCCGGCGGCGGGCAGCTGCACCTCGGCAAGCACGTCGAGGAGTTCACCGCCGTCGAGGTCGCCGACGACGACAAGCCCGCCCTGCTCCGCGCCTACCTCAAGCGCTGGAAGGCCGAGGTCGGCGTCTTCTTCGGCGGCGTCGGCCCCGACTCCTCCGAGCAGGAGCTGCGGGCCATCGCGCCCAAGCACCCCGTCTTCCGCATCACGACGACGGGCCCCGCCACCCCGGCGGCGTGAGCCGGCCGGGGCAGCGGAGCCCGTGTCGAAGCGATCGAACCGATCGAGGCCGAACCGGTCGAGGCCGGACCGGTCGAGGCCGGACCGGTCGAACCGTCAGGCCTCTTCCGGGGCCTCCAGGGCCTTCGCACCCTCCGGCTCGGACGCCGCGCGCTCGCGCGGGCTGACGCCCCGCCCCGCCGGGCCGACACCGGCCGTGGTGTCCATGCGCTTGTCGAGGAGCTCCAGGGCCCGCCGCGCCATGCCGTTGGAGCGGACCATGCCACCGAGCGTGGCCGAGCCGCGGGTGATGTCGGCGAAGGCGTTCCAGGCCGGCCGCAGTCCCGTTATGGTCGCGTGCAGCAGCCCCGGCCGCCGCTCGAAGACGGCGAGCATCCGCCGCCCGACCGCCATCTCGACACCGAGCCCCGCCTTGATGGCGAAGGCGTAGTTCAGGGCCTGCCGCCGCGCGTCGACCGCGTCGTTCGACTCGGCGACCCGGACCGCCCACTCGCCCGCGAGACGGCCCGAGCGCAGCGCGTACGAGATGCCCTCGCGCGTCCACGGCTCCAGGAGGCCCGCCGCGTCGCCGCAGACGAGGACCCGGCCGCGGGAGAGCGGCGAGTCGTCGGTGCGGCAGCGCGTCAGATGACCGGAGGAGATCGTGGGCTCGAAGCCGGCGAGGCCGAGCCGGGCGACGAAGTCCTCCATGTACCGCTTGGTGGCGGCGCCCTCGCCGCGCGCCGAGATGACGCCGACGGTCAGCGTGTCGCCCTTGGGGAACACCCAGCCGTAACTGCCGGGCATCGGACCCCAGTCGATGAGGACGCGACCCTTCCAGTCCTCCGCCACGGACGGCGGGACGGGGATCTCCGCCTCCAGGCCCAGGTCGACCTGGCCGAGCTTCACCCCCACATGGGCTCCTATCCGGCTGGCGCTGCCGTCGGCACCGACGACCGCGCGCGCCAGGACCGTCTCGCCGTCGGCGAGGACGACGGCGACGGTCCGCCGGTCCGGCACGGCAGGGCCGTGCTGCTCCACCCGGCTCACCGTGGCGCCGGTCCGCAGTTCGGCGCCGGCCTTCTGCGCGTGCTCGACGAGCTGCGCGTCGAACTCCGGACGGTTGATGAGCCCGAAGAGCATCCGGCGCGAGCGGCGGGTGCGGGCGAAGCGTCCGTCCAGGGAGAAGGTGACGGCGTGCACCCGGTCCTGGAGGGGCAGTTCGAAGCCCGGCGGGAGCGAGTCGCGGGAGGGGCCGATGATGCCGCCGCCACAGGTCTTGTACCGGGGCAGCTCGGACTTCTCCAGGAGCAGCACCCGGCGGCCCGCGACCGCCGCCGCGTAGGCCGCGGACGCGCCGGCCGGTCCGGCGCCGACGACCACGACGTCCCAGACGTCCACCGACTCGTCGGCCGCCCGGGCCGGTGCCTCGTCCGACGCCTCGTCATCCGGGAGGTGCGCCGGCTCCGGCTCCGTGCTCCCGGCGGCGCCCCCGGCGGCCTCAGGAGTCGCGCCTTCGGGCTCGGTGTGCTCCGGACCGGCGTTCTCTGCGTGCTCGCTGCTCACGTGTGCTTCTGCTCCTGATCCGACCGGTGGTCTGCTCCTGACGCATCCTACGGCGCGGTAGCCAGGGCCCCGGCCGTAGGATCGACGGTGCGTTCGGCGTACCACGACATACGACGGACGCCGTCCTCACGTCGTAACGTCGCACCCATCAGGAGCGTGCCCATGACCTCGAATCCGATCGCCGAGACCGTCCGGTCACTGATGCCCCGGGCCAAGGCCGAGCTCACGGAGCTCGTGGCCTTCGAGTCGGTGGCGGACGAGGCCGTGGCGCCCCGCAGCGAGTGCGAGGCCGCGGCGAACTGGGTCGCGGACGCCCTGCGCGCCGAGGACTTCCAGGACGTGGCGCTGCTCGACACCCCGGACGGCTCGCAGTCCGTGTACGGCGTCCTGCCCGGCCCGGCCGGCGCGCCGACCGTCCTCCTGTACGCGCACTACGACGTGCAGCCGAAGCTGGACGAGTCGGTGTGGCTCTCCCCGCCGTTCGAGCTGACCGAGCGGGACGGCCGCTGGTACGGGCGCGGCACCGCCGACTGCAAGGGCGGCTTCATCATGCACCTGCTCGCGCTGCGCGCCCTCAAGGCGAACGGCGGCGTGCCGGTGACGGTCAAGGTCATCGTCGAGGGCTCGGAGGAGCAGGGCACCGGCGGTCTGGAGCGGTACGCGGAGCAGCACCCCGAGCTCCTCACGGCCGACGCCATCGTGATCGGCGACGCGGGCAACTTCCGCGTGGGCCTGCCGACCGTGACCGCGACCCTGCGCGGCATGACGATGATCCGGGTCACGATCGACACCCTGGAGGGCAATCTGCACTCCGGTCAGTTCGGCGGCGCCGCGCCCGACGCGCTGGCCGCGCTGATCCGCGTCCTGGACTCGCTGCGGGGCCCGGACGGCTCCACCGTCATCGACGGCCTCGCGGGCGACCAGGTGTGGGAGGGCCTCCAGTACCCGGAGGAGGACTTCCGCCAGGACGCCAAGGTCCTGTCCGGCGTGTCCCTGCCGGGCGCCGGCACCGTCGCCGACCGGATCTGGGCGCGCCCCGCGGTCACGGTCATCGGCATCGACGCCCACCCGGTCGCCGGCGCGACCCCGTCGGTCCCGAAGTCGGCCCGCGCGCAGATCAGCCTGCGGGTGCCGCCGGGCGAGGACGCGGCCGAGGTGACGAAGCTGCTCTTCGCGCACATCGAGAAGCACACCCCGTGGGACGCCCGGGTGTCCCTGGAGCAGGTCGGCCAGGGCCAGCCGTTCCAGGCGGACACCTCCAGCCCGGCGTACGCGTCGATGGCCGAGGCGATGCGGATCGCGTACCCCGGCGAGGAGATGCAGACGGCGGGCATGGGCGGCTCGATCCCGCTGTGCAACACGCTGGCCTCGCTCTACCCGGAGTCGGAGATCCTGCTGATCGGTCTGAGCGAGCCGGAGGCGCAGATCCACGCGCCGAACGAGTCCGTCTCGCCGGAGGAGCTGGAGCGGCTCTCGGTGGCCGAGGCGCACTTCCTCGTCAACTACGCCCGCTCGAAGCAGGGCTGACGGCGAATCGGTTCAGCGGTCGGTTTCAGCGCTCGGCGAAGCTCGCCGAGAGCGTAGAAGCATGCGGCGGACCTGCGCGGATGCGTAGGTTCGCCGTATGGCATCCATCGAACTGACCCGGATCACCCCTCGACTGCACCTCCTCGACTTCTCCATCGGCCAGGCCTATCTGTGGCAGGACGAAGAAGAGCTGACCCTGGTCGACGCCGGCTGGGCCGGCACGGCGGACGGCATCGACGCGGCCATACGGTCGGCCGGCCTGGACCCGGACCGGCTGCGCCGGATCGTGCTGACCCACTGTCACCGGGACCACGTGGGCTCGGCCCAGGAGCTGGCGGACCGGCACGGCGCCGAGATCCTCGCGCACCGGCTCGACGCTCCGGTGATCCGGGGCGAGGCCCCGGTCCCGGAGCCCGACCTCCTGGACTGGGAGCGCCCCCTCTTCGAGCACGGTCTGAGCACGCCCGAGGCGCCGCCGACCCGGGTCGACCGGGAGGTCGAGGACGGCGAGGAGCTGGGCTTCGGCGACGGCGCCGTGGTGGTGCACGCCCCGGGCCACACCCCCGGCTCGATCGCCGTCCACCTGCCGCGCCACGGCGTGCTGTTCGCCGGGGACACGGTGGCGTCGGTGCAGGGCGTGACGTTCGGCGTGTTCCACGTCGACCGCGCGCTCGCCCTGGACTCGATGCGGGCGCTCGCGAGGCTCGCCCCCTCGGTGCTGTGCTGCGGACACGGGGCACCGGTGACCTCGGACACGGCGGCCCAGCTCACGGCTGCGGCCCGGCAGTGAGGGGTCGGCCCACCGGGACGCCCGCCTCCAGGTTGAGGACCGTGCCGCGTTCGCGGGCGCGCAGGGCCCAGCGGAGGCGGCGGTAGCGGACGGGGGGCAGCAGCTCCGCGGCCTCCTCCTCGGTGACGAACCGCCAGCCGCGGAGTTCGGCGCCGGGGAGGTGGAGGCGCGCGGTGTCGGCGGCGCGGAGGGTCCCGCCGTCGAAGAGGAGGCGGAGCCCGCCGTAGCCGGGGGGCTCGGGGCGTTCCCAGTCGACGAGCAACAGCCGGGGGACGGCGTCGAGTTCGAGGCCGATCTCCTCGGCGACCTCGCGCATGCCGGCCCGGGCCGGGGGTTCGCCGGGCTCGACGACGCCGCCGGGGAACTCCCAGCCGGGCTTGTAGGTGGGGTCGACGAGCAGGAAGCGGTCCTGCTCGTCGAAGAGCAGGACGCCGGCTGCGAGGGTCTCGCCGGTCGGCTCGGGCGTCTGGACGATGCCGCAGGGCGCGACCTGCCCGGCCAGGACCGCGTCGGCGACGGCCCGGGCGGCCTCGGCCGCGGTGAGTTCCGAGGTGTCGAGCGTGTACGCGTCGGCGGCGAGCCAGTCGAGGGCGGCGCGGTACGGCGGCAGGTGCTGGTGGCACCACTCCCGTACGCGGGCGTCGACCTCGGGGTCGCCGTACTCCGACCGGCCGTCGATCCGCGCCCGCAGGATCGTTTCCTCCGGGGCGAGCAGCACATGGCGCACGTCGATGCGGCGGGCGGCGAGCCCGCCGAAGATCTCGTCCCGGTACTCCTGACGGAGCAGGGTCATCGGGACGACGAGGACGCCGCCGACCTCGGCGAGCAGGGCGGCGGCGGTGTCGACGACCAGACGGCGCCAGATCGGCAGGTCCTGGTAGTCCTCGACCTCGGCGAGCCGCTTGGCCGGGAGGAGCCGGCGCAGCCCCCCGCCGGTGACCTCGGGGTCGTACAGGGTGCTGTTCGGGATCAGATCGACCAGCTCGCGCGCGGTGCTGGACTTTCCCGCGCCGAACGTACCGTTGATCCAGACGATCACGATTTCCCCCTCATCGATAGCCCCCAGTGGCTTGCCCGCAACACCCTGCCACGGAAACCACGAACACATGTCTCGGCATGTGCGTGACACTTCCGGGCGGCCGTCGTTGAGAACGGCGAGCACGAGGGGGTGCGGAGATGAGTCGTACGGTTCTCGAACGGTTTCCGGCCGGCGGCCCGCGGGGCAGCTGGCCGGCGGAGGAGTTCGCCGGGGCGCGGCGCGAGGAAGGGGTGCCGGCCCGGGTCGTGATGGACCTGGAGTCCGACGCGTTCCTGGTGATCGTCGAACAGCGGACGCCGGAGCGGGTACGGGAGTGAACGCCGGCCCGGGGCGGGTACGGGAGCGAGGGCCGGCCCGGGTCGGGTGAGCGGGACGATCGGGTGAGCGGGACGAACGGGTGAACGGAGCGGTCGGGTGAGCGGGGCGGCGCCCGCGCCCGTGCCCCCTCAGCCGGTGCCCCTCAGCCCGTGGCTCCCGCCCCTGGCGGCATCGCCGCCGCCGCGGCGCCGAGGAGGCCCGCGTCCGTGCCCGTGGCGGCGGGGACGACCGTCAGGTTCCGGACGAAGGAGAGCCTGGCGTACGCGTCGAGGCTGCGCCGGAGCGGGGCGAAGAGGACCTCGCCGGCGCCCGCCACCCCGCCGCCGACGACCGCGAGGTCGATCTCGACGAGCGCCGCGGTGGCGGCGATGCCCGCCGCGAGCGCCTGGGCCGCGCGCTCGAACGCGGCGACGGCAACCGGGTCCCCCGCCTGCGCGGCGGCGGCCACGGCGGCGGCGGAGACGTCGCCGTCGGGCCCCGGCCGCCAGCCGTTCTCCAGGGCTCGGCGGGCGAGGTGCGGGCCGGCGGCGATGCGCTCGACGCAGCCGCGCCCGCCGCAGGCGCAGGGCTCGCCGTCCAGGTCCACCGGGACGTGACCGATGTGCCCGGCGTTGCCGGTGGGGCCCGGGTGGATCCGGCCGTCGAGGACGAGACCGCCGCCGACGCCCGTGGAGACCACGAGGCACAGGGCGTCGGCGTGGCCCCGGGCGGCCCCGAGCCAGTGTTCGGCGGCCGTCATGGCGACGCCGTCGCCGACGAGGGTGACCGGGCGGCCGCCCGTGGCCCGGCGGACCCGTTCGACGAGCGGGTAGTCGCGCCAGCCGAGCACGTTCACCGGGCTGACGGTCCCCCGGGAGGCGTCGACCGGGCCCGCGCTGCCGATCCCGACGGCCCCGGCGGTCCCCCACAGCGGGGAGGCCGCGAGGTCGGCGAGGACCGCCTCGACCGCCGCCATCACCGTCTCGCCGTCCTCACGCGCGGGCGTGGGCCGCCTGGACCGGACGCGGACGCGGCCCTCGCCGTCGACCAGGGCGCCGGCGATCTTGGTCCCTCCGATGTCGAGGGCGACGACGAGGCCCGTGGCGGGGTCGGTGGGCATGGGCAGGGGGTCTCCAGTCGGCAGCCGGGAGCGGGAGGTCGTTCCGTACAGTCTCCCCCGACCCTGACAACGTTGTCCAGGCCCTATGCTCGAACCGAGATCGACTCGTCACGCTCGGGAGGAACCGCACATCGTGGCCGACATCGCCCGCCGCACCGGGCCCCGCTACGGCACCCGGCCCACGATGAAGGACGTCGCCGCCCGGGCGGGCGTCGGCCTCAAGACGGTGTCCCGGGTCGTCAACGGCGAAGCGGGCGTCACCCCGGACACCGAGCGCCGGGTGCGGGAGGCCATCGAGGCCCTCGGCTTCCGCCGCAACGACAGCGCGCGGGTCCTGCGCAAGGGCAGGACGGCGACCGTCGGCCTCGTCCTGGAGGATCTCGCCGACCCCTTCTACGGGCCGCTCAGCCGGGCGGTCGAGGAGGTCGCGCGGGCGCACGGGGCCCTGCTGTTCAACGGTTCGAGCGCCGAGGACCCGGAGCGGGAGCGGGAGTTGGCGCTCGCGCTCTGCGCACGCCGGGTCGACGGCCTCATCGTGATCCCCGCCGGTGACGACCACCGGTATCTGGAGCCCGAGATGAGGGCGGGGGTCGCCACGGTCTTCGTCGACCGGCCCGCCGGACGGATCGACGCCGATGCCGTCCTCTCCGACAGCTTCGGCGGGGCACGCGCGGGCGTGGCCCATCTGATCGCGCACGGCCACCGCCGGATCGGCTTCATCGGCGACCGCCCCCGCATCCACACGGCGGCCGAGCGGCTGCGCGGCTACCGTGCGGCGATGACGGACGCGGGCCTTCCGGTCCGGGACGCCTGGGTCTCCCTCGGGTCCACCGACCCGGAGCGGGTGAGCACGACGGTACGGGAGATGCTGGCGGCGCCGGAGCCCGTGACGGCCCTCTTCTCGGGGAACAACCGGGTCACCGTGACCGTGGTCCGGGCCCTCGCCCGGCACGGCCGGCCCGTCGCCCTGGTCGGCTTCGACGACATCGAACTGGCCGATCTGCTCGGGGTCACGGTCGTCGCCCAGGACGCCGCCGCGCTCGGCCGGACGGCGGCGGAGCGCCTCTTCCGGCGCCTCGACGGGAACGACGGGGCACCGGAACGGCTGGTGCTCGGCACGACGCTGCTCGCCCGTGGATCGGGCGAGATCGCACCACCGGCCGTCTGAGGCCCGTCGCTCAGCAGATGCGGAGGCCCGCCACGGGGCCGCCGCCCGCGCCGCCCGACAGGTGGAGCACGCTGAGGTAGACGTTGGTGTTGCCGCTGTCGTCGTCGGTGCGGGCGAACCAGCGGCTGGTGGTTCCGCCGTAGGTCTCGGTCCGGTCGAGGTCGACCTGGCAGTAGAACGTGTGCGGGCCGGCGCCGACCGTGCCCATCTCACCGCCGTCGTACCGGGTGGTGGTGGCGCTCCGCACGACCTGGCAGGTGGCGGAGGAGCCGGAGGCGGTGCAGCCGGAGGCGGGCGGCGGCGCCTCGGTGGTGGGCGCGGCCGTGGTGCCGCCCCCGGAGGAGCCGCCGGTCGTGCTGGTACCGCCGGTCGTGCTGCTGGTGCCGCCGGCGGTGGCGGTGCCTCCGTCGGTCGTGCCCGGGTCCTTCGTACCGCCGCCTCCGCCGCTCGCTCCGGACGCGGTGTCCGAACCGGCGCCGCCCGCCTCCGAGCCGCCCGCCGCGGAGCCCGGATCCGAGCCGTCGGAGCCGGGTCCGTCGGTGGCCGGTGCGCCGCCGGCCGCCGCGCCCGACTCCCGGCCCGAGGGGGTCGGTCCGGCTGAGGGCGTGGCGCTGCCGCTCGGCCGGCCGGAGGGCGCGGCACTGCTTCCCGGGTCCAGGACGCGGCCGGCGTCGCCCCCGGTGGCGGCGCCGCCCCGGTCGCCGTCCTGCGGGGTCTCGCCGGCGGCCTGCGCGCCGCTGTCGTGGTCCATGAGGGCGTACGTGATGCCGCCGCCGGCGAGGAGGACGGCGGCCACGGCGGCAGCGACCAGCACGTTCCCCCGGCGCGGCTTCGCTCCGGCGCGCCGCGCCGCGGCCCGTCCGCCCGTGCCCACGCCCGCGTCGAGCCGAACGGGCGGCACGGGGACCGGGGCGGGGACCGGGACCGGGTCGGCGACGGGGACCGGCGGCCCGAAGGCGCCGGCGTACGGGTTCGGCTCCACGGGACCCGCGTACGGGTTCGGCGCGGGAGCCTCCGGAGCGAGGGCTCCCGCCTCGGCGCCTTCGTGTTCCGGCGCCCCGCCGGAGGCCGCCGCCTCCCCCACCGCGCCGAGGAGCCGCGCCGCCTCGCGGGCGGTCGGGCGGGCGGCGGGGTCCTTGTCGAGGAGGCGGAGCAGGAGCGGGGTGAGGGGTCCGGCGCGGACGGGCTCCGGGAGGGGTTCGGTGACGATGGCGGCGAGGGTCGACCAGGTCGACGTACGGCGGAAGGGCGAGGAGCCCTCGACCGCCGCGTACAGGGTCGCGCCCACCGCCCACACGTCCGACGCGGGGCCCGGGTCCTGTCCCTGGGCGCGCTCGGGGGCGAGGAAGTCGAGGGAGCCGACGATCTCGCCGCTGCGCGTGAGGTGCGTCGCGGAGCCGTCGCCGGGGTCCTCCATCGTGGCGATGCCGAAGTCGGTGAGGACGATCCGGCCGGAGGCGTCGAGCAGGATGTTGCCGGGCTTCACGTCCCGGTGGAGGACGCCCACGTCGTGCGCGGCGGCCAGCGCCTCCAGGACGTGGGCGCCGATGCGGGCGGCCTCGGCGGGGTCGACGGTGCCGCGCTCGCCGAGGACGTCGGCAAGGGAGGGCCCCTCGACGAGCTCCATGACGATGACCGGCCGGCCCTCGTGTTCGGTGACGTCGTGGACGGCGACGACTCCGGGGTGGCGGACCCGGGCGGCGGCGCGCGCCTCGCGGGTCATCCGCAGGCGCAGGTCGGCCAGTTCGGGTGCGGCCGCGTCCGTGTACGTACGGAGCTCCTTGACGGCCACCTCGCGGCCGAGCACCTCGTCGACGGCCCGCCAGACGACGCCCATGCCTCCGCGCCCGAGCTGCCGCACGATTCTGTAGCGACCCGCGAGCCGCCCGTTCTCCCCCGATGACACCGCTGCCCCGTCCCCCGGTCGATCATGTGAACTCGACCAGGGTACGGGGCAGTTGGCGGGAAAGTGACCGTTTAGCGATCAGTGGTGGCGGTGAGGTCGCCTCGGCGCGGGGCGGCGAAGCGGTCGAGGTCGGCGCGGGTCATGCCGGTGAGGGCGTCGACCTCGGCGGCGTCGAGGGCGCCGCACTGGAGGCCGCGCAGCAGGTAGGAGCTGAGGGCCTTGGCGGTGGCGGGCTCGTCCATGACGTCGCCGCCGACGTGGTTGGCGTAGGCGGAGAGGCGCTTGGCGGCGGTCTCGAAGCCCTCGCGGTAGAAGGCGAAGACGGCGGCGTAGCGGGTGGGGATGTGGCCGGGGTGCATGTCCCAGCCCTGGTAGTAGGCGCGGGCCAGGGCGCGGCGGGTGAGGCCGTAGTGCAGGCGCCAGGCCTCGTGGACGTGCTCGGTGGAGCCGACGGGCAGGACGTTGGTGGAGCCGTCGGAGACGCGGACGCCGGTGCCGGCGGCGGCGACCTGCATGATCGCCTTGGCGTGGTCGGCGGCCGGGTGGTCGCTGGCCTGGTAGGCGGCGGAGACGCCGACGCAGGCGCTGTAGTCGAAGGTGCCGTAGTGCAGTCCGGTGGCGCGGCCCTCGGCGGCGCCGATCATGCGGGCCACGGCGGCGGTGCCGTCGCTGGCGAGGATGGACTGGCTGGTCTCGATCTGGATCTCGAAGCCGAGGCGGCCGGCGTCGAGGCCGTGGGCCTTCTCGAAGGCCTCCAGGAGGCGGACGAAGGCGGAGACCTGCTCGGGGTAGGTGACCTTGGGGAGGGTGAGGACGAGGCCGTCGGGGAGGCCGCCGTTCTCCAGGAGGCCGGTGAGGAAGACGTCGGTGGTGCGGATGCCGCGGTCGCGTACGGCGGCCTCCATGCACTTCATCCGGATGCCCATGTACGGGGCGGCGGTGCCGTTCGCGTACGCCTCGGAGATCAGGCGGGCGGCGCGGGCGGCGTCCTGGTCCTCGTCCGTCCCGGCGTAGCCGTCCTCGAAGTCGACGCGGAGGTCCTCGATGGGCTCGCGCTCCAGCTTGGCCCGTACGCGGCCGTAGACGTCCTCGGCGAGCTCGTCGGAGAGGCCGAGGACGGCGGCGAAGGAGGCGGCGTCGGGGGCGTGCTCGTCGAGCGCGGCGAGGGCCTGGTCGCCCCAGGAGCGGACGGTGCCGGCGTCGAAGACGTTGCCGGGGACGTAGACCGTGTGGACGGGCTGGCGGGTGCCGGGGTCTCCCGGGTAGCGCCGGTCGAGCTCGGCGTCCACCGCTGCGAGGGAGGCGCTGATGCCCTCGCTGACCGCGCCGGCGAGGCTCGTCGACACCTTCTCCTGCTGACCCATCCTGCATCCTCCTGTTTTCCGCTGCACGGAATCAACAATCCGTATAGCAAAATTAGTAGGCCGTCGGACCTGCGTCAATGCTTGTCCGAAACGACCGGGGGCCGCACGGCGACAGATCGCCGTGCGGCCCCCGGGACCGACAGAACCGCAGGTCATCAGCCCTTGCGGGACTTGACCTCTTCGGTGAGCTGCGGGACGACGTCGAAGAGGTCGCCCACGACGCCGTAGTCGACGAGGTCGAAGATCGGAGCCTCGGCGTCCTTGTTGATGGCGACGATGGTCTTCGAGGTCTGCATGCCCGCGCGGTGCTGGATCGCGCCGGAGATGCCGGAGGCGATGTACAGCTGCGGCGAGACCGACTTGCCGGTCTGGCCGACCTGGTTGGAGTGCGGGTACCAGCCGGCGTCGACGGCGGCGCGGGAGGCGCCGACGGCCGCGCCGAGCGAGTCGGCGAGCGCCTCGATGATCGCGAAGTTCTCGGCGCCGTTGACGCCGCGGCCGCCGGAGACCACGATCGCGGCCTCGGTCAGCTCCGGGCGGCCGGTCGACTCGCGCGGGGTGCGGGAGGTGACCTTGGTGCCGGTGGCCTTCTCCGAGAAGGAGACGGCCAGCGCCTCGACGGCGCCGGCGGCCGGGGCGGCCTCGACGGGGGCCGAGTTCGGCTTGACCGTGATGACCGGGGTGCCCTTGGAGACGCGGGACTTGGTGGTGAAGGAGGCGGCGAACGCGGACTGCGTCGCGACCGGGCCCTCGTCACCGGCCTCCAGGTCGACGGCGTCGGTGATGATGCCGGAGCCGATGCGCACCGCGAGGCGGGCGGCGATCTCCTTGCCCTCGGCGGAGGACGGCACCAGGACGGCGGCCGGGGAGACGGCCTCGTACGCGGCCTGGAGGGCCTCGACCTTCGGGACGACGAGGTAGTCGGCGAACTCGGGGGCGTCGGCGGTGAGGACCTTCACGGCACCGTGCTCGGCGAGCGCGGCGGCGGTGTCGGCGGCGCCGTTGCCGAGGGCGACGGCGACCGGGTCGCCGAGGCGGCGGGCGAGGGTCAGCAGCTCCAGGGTGGGCTTGCGGACGGCTCCGTCGACGTGGTCGACGTAGACGAGAATCTCAGCCATGGGACTTCAATCTCCTGAGAACGGAAGGGGCGGTCTGGTGGGCTCTCGGGAGCCTTAGATGAACTTCTGGCTCGCGAGGAACTCGGCCAGCTGCTTGCCGCCCTCGCCCTCGTCCTTGACGATCGTGCCGGCGGTGCGGGCCGGACGCTCGGCGGCGGAGTCGACCGCGGTCCAGGCGCCCTCCAGGCCGACCTCCTCGGCCTCGATGTCGAGGTCGGAGAGGTCCAGGGACTCCACCGGCTTCTTCTTGGCGGCCATGATGCCCTTGAAGGACGGGTAGCGGGCCTCGCCCGACTGGTCCGTCACGGAGACGACGGCCGGAAGCGAGGCCTGAAGCTGCTCGGAGGCGGTGTCGCCGTCGCGGCGGCCCGTCACGACGCCGTCCTCGATCTTGACCTCGGAGAGCAGGGTGACCTGCGGGACGCCCAGGCGCTCGGCGAGGATCGCGGGAAGGACGCCCATGGTGCCGTCGGTGGAGGCCATGCCGGCGATGACGACGTCGTAGCCGACCTTCTCGATCGCCTTGGCGAGCACCAGGGAGGTGCCCATGACGTCGGTGCCGTGCAGGTCGTCGTCCTCGACGTGGACGGCCTTGTCGGCGCCCATGGAGAGCGCCTTGCGCAGCGCGTCCTTGGCGTCCTCGGGGCCGACCGTGAGCACGGTGACCTCGGCCTCGTCGGCCTCCTCGGCGATCTGCAGGGCCTGCTCGACGGCGTACTCGTCGAGCTCCGACAGCAGGCCGTCGACGTCGTCGCGGTCGACGGTCAGGTCATCGGCGAAGTGCCGGTCGCCGGTGGCGTCGGGCACGTACTTCACACAGACAACGATCCTCAAGCTCACGCCGGCTCTCCTACTGCATCGGTCATAACTGGGCTGCCTTGTTGCTCGCAGCATAGGCGCCTGAAGGGCGGGTTTCCGGTCGGGGCGCCAGACGCCCCGACCGAAATATTACTCGCCAGTACACCCAGTTCGTTACCGCTGAGCAAGCGCTCAGCCATGTGACCTTGCCAACGCGCGGAAAGCGGCGCGTACGGGAACTCTCAGTCGCGCAGCGCGTTGAAGCGGCCGTGGTGGTAAAGGAGCGGCCGGCCCGCCCCGTCCGGGTCCCCGGCCACCGCCTGCGCGATGACGATCCGGTGGTCCCCGGCGGGCACCCGGGCCACCACGCGGCAGACCAGCCAGGCCAGGACGCCGTCGAGCACGGGCACGCCCTCGGGGCCGACGCTCCAGCGGGTGCCCTCGCCGAAGCGGTCGGCGCCGCTGCGCGCGAAGGTGGCCGCGAGCTCCTGCTGGTGCTCGCCGAGTATGTGCACGCCGATGAACTCGGCCTCGGAGACCACCGGCCAGCTGGAGGAGCCCGTACCCACCCCGAAGGAGATCAGCGGGGGTTCGGCGGCGACGGAGTTGAGCGAGGTGGCGGTGAAACCGACGGGCCGCTCGCCGTGCGCGGTGATGACCGCGACACCGGCCGCGTGCCGGCGGAAGACGGAGCGGAGCAGATCGGGAGAGGCCTGCCGGGGTGCGCCGATCGTGGGAACGGTACGGAGCTCGGGCGAAACCGTCATGGAGTTGTCCTTCTGCGAGGGCGTCATGAGAGGGGTCCTGGGGTGGTCAGACACCCGGACAGCGCGCACTCGCGTTGCGGGCCAGATCCACGTGGGCCCGGCCGTAGAGAAGGAGTTCTATGGGCACTCCGTCAGGGTGACGATCGGTGGCGGGTGCAGTCAAGTGCGTACCGGGATGTGGGAGAAGTGTCACGGCGTCAGACCGGACCCGCCCGGCCCCTCCGCGCCCGGGCCCCGATCGGCCCGCGGCGGACCCCGCGCCGGGCGGCGCGG
>NZ_MWIG01000197.1:0-4495 GCF_002156145.1 Streptomyces sp. NRRL B-24572
GCCGCCCTCCTCGGCGAGCGCCTCGGAGGCGTCCCCGTCGTCCCCGCGTACGCCTCCGCCGCCGCGCCCACCGTCCCCGACGCCGTCCGCGCCCTCGAAGCCAGGGGCCGCCGCGTCGCCGTCGCCTCCTGCTTCACCGCCCCCGGCCTCTTCGCGACCCGAGCCGCCGCCCACGCCCCCTGGATCGCCTCGGACCCGCTCGGCGCCCACCCGGCCCTCGCCCGACTGCTCCTCCACCGCTACGAGAAGGCCCGCACGCGGGAACTCGTCGCCGTCTGAGCCCTTCTGTCGGTTCCTCCGGTTACCTTCGAGGCATGGCAGGCATCGAGGACACCAAGGACAGCGCAGACATCACAGACACCCCCGGCTACGACTCCGCCGCGACCGAGCGCTGGGCCGCCGAGCCCGACAAACGCCCCGGGCGCACCGCCTTCCAGCGGGACCGCGCCCGCGTGCTGCACTCGGCCGCGCTCCGCAGACTCGCCGGCAAGACCCAGGTGGTCACGCCGGGCACCCGCAGCCACGCCTGGGACGCCAGCCCCCGCACCAGGCTCACCCACTCCCTCGAGTGCGCCCAGGTGGGCCGTGAGCTGGGCGCCGCCCTCGGCTGCGACCCCGATCTCGTCGAGGCCGCCTGCCTCTCCCACGACATGGGCCACCCGCCCTTCGGGCACAACGGCGAGCAGGCGCTCAACGACGTCGCCAAGGACTGCGGCGGCTTCGAGGGGAACGCCCAGTCGCTCCGGCTCCTCACCCGCATCGAGCCCAAGCGCTTCGTCAAGGACCGGGAGGGGGAGCTGGTCAGCGTCGGGCTCAACCTCACCCGCGCCGCCCTCGACGCCGCCACCAAGTACCCGTGGGCGCGCGGCGGTCACCCCGAGGACCCCGGCTCGCCGAAGTTCGGCGTGTACGAGGACGACCTGCCCGTCTTCGAGTGGATCCGGCAGGGCGCCCCCGCCCACCGCAAGTGCTTCGAGGCCCAGGTCATGGACTGGTCCGACGACGTGGCCTACTCGGTCCACGACTTCGAGGACGGACTGCACGCCGGGCACATCGACCCCAACATGCTCCTCGCCGAGCCCGAGCGGGCCGACGTGTTCGCCGTCGCCATCGGGCGTTACGTACCCGAGGACACCGATCCGCAGGAGCTCGCCGAGGCCCTGGACCGGCTCGTCGACCAGGAGTGGTGGCCGCACGGCTACGACGGCTCGGCCGTCGCGCAGGCCCGCCTCAAGGACGCCACCAGCCAGCTCATCGGCCGCTTCTGTCTTGCCGCCGAGGGCGCCACCCGACAGGCCTACGGCTCGGGGCGGCTCACGCGGTACGCCGCCGAACTCGTCGTCCCCCGCGAGACCCGCAACGAATGCGCCGTCCTCAAGGCCGTCGCCGACCGGTACGTGATGCAGCGTCCCCAGCAGGAGGCGCTCCGCGCCGACCAGCGGATCGTCGTCGCCGAGCTCGCCGAGGCCCTCGTCGCCCGCGCACCTGACGGACTCGAACCGCAGTTCCGGGCCGCGTTCGACACGGCCCGCGACGACCGGGCCCGCAAGCGCGTCCTCGTCGACCAGATCGCCAACCTCACCGACGCCTCCGCCCGGGCCCTCCACGCCCGCCTCCGCACCCCCCGGTAGCCCGTACGGCCCTCTTCCGTCGCCTCCCTCCGTACGGGACCCTCGCAGGCACGGCCCGGGGAGGTACGACGGGACGAACGCCCGGGGGCGTAGGTTGGAACCGGTCGCAACGAGGAGGAAACGACGTGGTCGACGCAGATCAGACCTTTGTCATCGTCGGCGGAGGCCTGGCAGGGGCCAAGGCGGCGGAGACCCTGCGCGCCGAGGGGTTCAACGGTCGGGTGATCCTCATCGGCGACGAACGCGAGCACCCCTACGAGCGTCCACCCCTCTCCAAGGGCTACCTCCTCGGGAAGGAGGAGCGCGACTCCGTCTTCGTGCACGAGGCCGCCTGGTACGCCCAGCACGACGTCGAGCTCCACCGCGGCCAGACCGTCACCGCCATCGACCGCGGGGCCCGCACCGTCCGCCTCGGCGACGGCACCCTCATCGCCTACGACAAGCTGCTCCTCGCCACCGGCGCCGAACCGCGCCGCCTCGACATCCCCGGCACCGACCTCGCCGGCGTCCACCACCTGCGCCGGCTCGCCCACTCCGAGCGGCTCCGCCACGAGCTCAAGCAGCTCGGCCGCGACAACGGCCACCTGGTCATCGCGGGCGCCGGCTGGATCGGCCTGGAGGTCGCCTCCGCCGCCCGCGGCTACGGCGCCGAGGTCACCATCGTCGAGGCCGACCCCACCCCGCTGCACCGGGTCCTCGGCCCCGAGCTCGGCCAGCTCTTCGCCGACCTGCACACCGACCACGGCGTCCGCTTCCACTTCGGCGCCCGGCTCACCGAGATCGTCGGCCAGGACGGCATGGTCCTCGCCGTCCGCACCGACGACGGCGAGGAGCACCCCGCCCACGCCGTACTGATCGCCATCGGCGCCGCCCCGCGCACCGCGCTCGCCGAGAACTCGGGCCTCGCCCTCGTCGACCGGGCCGACGGCGGCGGCGTCGCCGTCGACGAGGCCCTGCGCACCTCCGACCCCGACATCTACGCCGCCGGCGACATCGCCGCCGTCCACCACCCGCTCTTCCACACCCGGCTCCGCGTCGAGCACTGGGCCAACGCCCTCAACGGCGGCCCGGCCGCCGCCCGCGCCATGCTCGGGCAGCGCGTCTCCTACGACCGGGTGCCCTACTTCTTCACCGACCAGTACGACCTCGGCATGGAGTACTCGGGCTGGGCGCCGCCGGGCTCGTACGACCAGGTCGTCGTGCGCGGCGACACCGGCAAGCGCGAGTTCATCGCCTTCTGGCTCAAGGAGGGCCGGGTCCTCGCCGGCATGAACGTGAATGTGTGGGACGTCACAGAGCCCGTCCAGAACCTCATCCGCGCCCGTACGCCCGTGGACACGGAGGCCCTCGCCGACCCCTCCGTCCCCCTGGAGAGCCTGATCTGATCGCACCGGGCGACCCGGCCCCACATCCCCCGGGGGGCGACCCCCGGACCCCCGTACACTTCATGCGTGGCAGGCAGGATCAACGATGACGACGTGAAGGCGGTACGGGACGCGGTCCCGATCGACGCCGTCGTGTCCGAGTACCTCCAGCTACGCAACGCGGGCGGCGGAAACCTCAAGGGCCTCTGCCCCTTCCACGACGAGAAGTCGCCCTCCTTCCAGGTCAGCCCCAGCAAGGGACTCTTCCACTGCTTCGGCTGCCAGGAAGGCGGTGACACCATCGCCTTCGTGATGAAGATCGACCACCTCTCCTTCTCGGAGACGGTCGAGCGCCTCGCCGCGAAGGCGGGCATCACCCTGCGGTACGAGGAGGGCGGCTACAACCCCGGCCACCAGCGCGGGGAACGCATCCGCCTGATCGAGGCCCACAAGATCGCCGCCCAGTACTACGCCGACCAACTCGGCTCCGCCGAGGCCGAGATCGGCCGGAAGTTCCTCGCCGAGCGCGGCTTCGACCAGGCCGCCGCCGAGCACTTCGGCGTCGGCTACTCCCCGGCCGGCTGGGACCACCTCACCCGCTTCCTGCGCGGCAAGGGCTTCTCCGACAAGGAGCTGATCCTCTCCGGCCTCTCCCAGGACGGCCGCCGCGGCCCCATCGACCGCTTCCGCGGCCGCCTCATGTGGCCGATCAAGGACGTCGGCGGCGAGATCGTCGGCTTCGGCGCGCGCAAGCTCCGCGAGGACGACAACGGCCCCAAGTACCTCAACACGCCCGAGACGCCGATCTACAAGAAGTCCCAGGTGCTGTACGGCATCGACCTGGCGAAGAAGGACATCGCCAAGGTCAGCCGCGCCGTCGTCGTCGAGGGCTACACCGACGTCATGGCCTGTCACCTCGCCGGCGTCACCACCGCCATCGCCACCTGCGGCACCGCCTTCGGCGGCGACCACATCAAGATCCTCCGCCGGCTCCTCATGGACAACGGCTCGGCCCGCGTCATCTTCACCTTCGACGGCGACGCGGCCGGCCAGAAGGCCGCCCTGCGCGCCTTCGAGGACGACCAGAAGTTCGCCGCCGAGACGTACATCGCCATCGCGCCCGACGGCATGGACCCCTGCGAACTCCGCCTCGCCAAGGGCGACGAGGCCGTCGCGGAGCTCGTCCAACCCCGCACCCCGCTCTTCGAGTTCGCCCTCCGGCAGATCGTGAAGCGGTACGATCTGGAGACCCCGGCGGGGCGCGCCGCCGCGCTCGACGAGGCCGCCCCGATCGTCGCGAAGATCAAGAACGTCGCCTCCCAGCACGAGGTCGCCGTCCAGCTCGCCGGCATGCTCGGCATCCTCGACACCCAGTTCGTGGTCCGGCGGGTCGCCCAGATCGCCCGCTGGCAGCGGCAGGGCGGCGAGCGCGGCCCCGGCAGGCAGCAGCAGCCCCAGCGGACGTACGACACCCCCGCCCCGGCCGCCGCCCCCTCGGGC